>NZ_JBFBGL010000014.1:0-143567 GCF_040684635.1 Amycolatopsis sp. NPDC089917
TGTTGGTGGGGCTGTAAGGCAAAGCGGCGCAGGTGTTGGGCCGAAGTCCGTGAAGGCCTCCTTGAGGGACCCAGGGTCCCTCAAGGAGGCCTTCACGGACTTGCCACCTGCTGCCCGACCCCTGCCCGGTCAGGAGTGGCCCGAATCACCGGTGTCGGTCCCTCGCTTTGCCCGGATTCGCCAGCTAGCTTAGGCAAGGCTAAGCAAACGGGACGTGGGGTGGTTTGGCGTGGAAGGGATCGAGGGCAGGGTCGCGCTCGTAACCGGAGGCGCGCGCGGGATCGGCGCGGCCGTCGTGGACGCGCTGGCGAAGGCCGGCGCGATCGTGGCGGCGGTGGACCTGACGGAAGGGCCCGCCTGGGACGGGGTGACCTCGTTCGTCGCGGACGTCGGGGATCCCGCGGCCGTTGCGCGGGTGGTCGAGCGGGTCGAACGCGAACTGGGGCCGATCGGCATCGGGGTGTCCGTCGCGGGCGTGCTGAAACCGGGATCCGTCTGCGAGACGAGCGACGAGGACTGGGCCGCGACTTTCGCGGTCAACTCGACCGGCGTCTTCACCGTGCTCCGTGAGATCTCCCGCCGGATGCTGTCCCGTCGAAGCGGCGTGCTGGTGACCGTCGGGTCGAACGCGGCGGGTGTCCCGCGTACCGGGATGGCCGCGTACGCCGCGTCGAAGGCGGCGGCGACGATGTTGACCCGCTGTCTCGGGCTCGAACTCGCCGGGTCCGGAATCCGCTGCAACATCGTCTCGCCCGGCTCGACCGACACCGACATGCAACGTCTACTGTGGACGGACGAGAACGGCGCTGACCTTGTCATCGCGGGAAATCAGGAGCAGTACCGCGTCGGCATTCCGCTGGGCCGGATGGCCGAGCCCGCCGACATCGCCGACGCCGTCCTGTTTCTCGCCTCCGAACGCGCGCGGCACATCACGATGCAGAACCTCTATGTCGACGGTGGTGCCACGCTCCGCGGGTGATCTCGATGACGCAACGAAGACTTTTCGGGTCCGTATGATTAGGTTAGGCTAACCGAAAAGGTGTGTCCGGCGCGTCCGGGGGGTCGCGTTCCGCGCCGGCGAAAAGGCACTGTGGCGCACCAAGAGTGCCCACCTGGTCAGTGGTATTTGCGAAAGGGAATCCTGTCGTGTCCTCACCTGCACCGGCTCGACCAAGGCCGGTCCACCAGGCGGCCGATCTGCTGGCGGCGTATCTGCCCGGATCGTTCTACTACTCGTCCGCTCGAGGATCGCTGCTCGCCGACGGGGTGTACTCGCCGGTCCACGCGGCGCCGGGCGAGCGTGCCCGCGCCGCCGCCGAAGTCCTCGACGCCGCCCTGGTGGCGGGCGTGTCCGAACCCGTGGTGGCCGGGGCGATCGGGTTCCGCCCCGACGCCCCGAGCAGCCTGGTGGTGCCCGCCGTGGTGCGCCGGGCCGGTCCGCCGCGAGCGAGCGGTCCGGTGTCGCCGCTCGGGGGCGGGACCTGGTCGGTCTCGCCGCGGCCCGCGCCGGAGGTCTACACCACCGCGGTGGCCAAGGCGCTGGACGAGATCCGCGACGGTGACCTGCGCAAGATCGTGCTGGCCCGCTGCCTCGACGTCACCGGCGGCGATCCCGTCGCCGTGCCTCACTTGCTGGCCCGTCTCGTCCACGCCGACCCGGCCGCGCACGCCTTCGCGGTCGACGTCAGCGCGCCCGGGGATCCCGCGCCGCGCGCCCTGATCGGCGCGAGCCCGGAACTGCTGGTCTCCCGCCGCGGCCGGGTCGTCACGGCCAATCCGCTGGCCGGGTCGCGGCCGCGGGTGGCCGACGACGCCGAAAACGCCCGGCGCGTCAGTGATCTGCTGGCGTCCGAAAAGGACCGTGCCGAACACGCCCACGTCGCCGCGCAGGTGGCCGGAGTGCTGGGCCGCTTCTGCGTCGACCTCGACGTTCCCGTCGAACCCGAAGTGATCGGCACACCCACGATGTGGCACCTCTCGACCCGCATCAGCGGACGACTCGCCGACGCGGGCGACGCCGGTTCTTCCGCGCTCGCGCTCGCCGAAGCGCTGCATCCGACACCCGCCGTCTGCGGCGTGCCGACCGGACTCGCCCGCGACACCATCGCCGCCCTCGAACCCGAGGATCGCGGCTACTACGCGGGTCTCGTCGGCTGGACCGACCAGGACGGGGACGGCGAATGGGTCGTCACCATCCGCTGCGCCGAAGTGCGCGACCGGACCGTGCGGCTGTTCGCCGGGGCCGGTGTGGTGGCGGGTTCCGACCCGGCGGCCGAACTCGCCGAGACCGGCGCGAAGTTCGGCACCATGCTGCGGGCACTGGGTTTGGAGGGAGTGGCGTGAGCCCGGATCACACGCCCTGGCCGCCCGGAACCGCCGCGCGCTACCGGGCTTCGGGATATTGGCGCGGCCAGACCTTCGGCAAGTTGCTGACCAGCCTCGCCGAGGCCTACGCCGAACGGCTCGCCGTGATCGGGGAGACCGGGCGCTGGACCTTCGCCGAACTCGACGAGCGGGCGCATCGCCTCGCCGCCGGGTTCGCCGGAGCCGGGATCCAGGCCGGTGACCGGGTCGTCGTGCAACTGCCGAACGTGCCCGAATTCGCGTCCGTCATCTTCGGACTGTGGCGTGCCGGCGCGCTGCCGGTGTTCGCGCTGCCCGCGCACCGGGCCAGCGAACTGCGGCACTTCGCCGAGCAGAGCGAAGCCGCGGCGATCCTGACCGTCGGCGAGCACGAACGGTTCGACCACGCGGCCATGGCCCGCTCGGTCGCGGCCGAAATCCCGTCGGTGCGCGAGGTTTTCGTCGTCGGCACGGAGGAATTCGCCGCTCTCGAAGCGGCCGCTCCGCGTGCCCTGCCGGATCCGGATCCCGCCGGTGTCGCGTTCCTCCAGTTGTCGGGCGGCAGCACCGGCTTGCCCAAACTGATCCCGCGCACGCACGACGACTATCTCTACAGCGTCCGGGAAAGCGCCCGGATCTGCGGCCTGCGCCCGGAGAGCGTGTACCTGGCGGCCTTGCCCGCCGCGCACAACTTCCCCCTCAGCTCGCCCGGTCTCCTCGGCGCCCTGCACGCCGGCGCGGCCACCGTGTTCGCGCCGCGTCCGGACGCCGACACCGCGTTCCGGCTGATCGAGGCCGAAGGCGTGACGATCACCGGGCTCGTCCCGCCGCTGGCCGCCGCGTGGGCGCAAGCGGCCGCGCGGACCACCCGCGATCTGTCCACTTTGGACGTGCTACTGGTCGGTGGCGCCAAGTGCGCCCGCGAACTCGCCGAGAAGATCGGGCCCGCGCTGGACTGCCGGCTGCAGCAGGTGTTCGGCATGGCCGAGGGCCTGGTCTGCTACACGCGGCTCGACGACCCCGACGAGTACGTCCTGGCCACCCAGGGGCGGCCGATCTCCCCGGATGACGAGATCCGCGTCGTGAACCCGGACGATCCACTGTCCACTTCGGACGACATCGTCACACCGGGCGAGATCGGCGCGCTGCTGACCCGCGGGCCGTACACGATCCGCGGTTACTACCGCGCTGCCGAGCACAACAAGACCGCGTTCACCGAAGACGGCTTCTACCGCACAGGGGACCTCGTGCGGCAGCATCCGTCGGGACATCTGGAAGTGGTCGGCCGGGCCAAGGAACAGATCAACCGCGGCGGCGAAAAGGTGGCCGCGGAAGAGGTCGAGAACCATCTGATGGCGCACCCCGGAGTGCTCGACGCCGCCGTCGTCGCGGTGCCGGACCCGTACCTGGGGGAGCGCACCTGCGCCTACGTCGTCCCCGCGGCCGGTGCCGAGCCCGCCGCGGCGGAGCTGCGCCGGTTCGTCCGCGAGCGCGGCGTGGCGGCGTTCAAGGTGCCCGATCTGGTCCAGGTGGTGCCGGAGTTCCCGGTGACCGGTGTCGGCAAGACCAGCAAACGCGAGCTGCGGGCGGCGCTGGCCGCCCTGGCGAAGGAGAAGTGAACGTGTCACTGCCCAAGATCCAGCCGTACGCCCTGCCGACGGAGGCCGAGCTGCCCGCCGGACGGGTCGGCTGGAAGCCCGACCCCGCCCGCGCCGCCCTGCTGGTGCACGACGCGCAGCGCTATTTCCTGGCGCCGTACGAGGGATCCCCGATCCCGGAGATGGTCGCGAACATCGCCGCGCTGGCCGACGCCGCCCGCGCCGCGGGGGTCCCGGTGTTCTACACCGCGCAGCCCGGCCGCCAGGCCGCCGAAGACCGCGGCCTGCTCACCGAATTCTGGGGCGACGGCATCGGCGCGGTCATCGACGACGACCCGGCGGCCGCCGACGTCGTGAGCGAACTCGCCCCGAAACCGGGTGACACCGTGCTGACGAAGTGGCGCTACAGCGCGTTCCAGCGCAGCACGTTCACCGAACAGCTCGCCGAAGCGAGCCGCGACCAGCTGCTGATCACCGGCGTCTACGCGCACATCGGCTGCCAGGCCACCGCCGTCGAGGCGTTCATGCGCGACGTCCAGCCGTTCCTGGTCGGCGACGCGGTCGCGGACTTCTCCCGCGAACGCCACGACCAGGCCTGCGAGTACGTCGCCCAGCGCTGCGGCGCCCTGACCACCACGGCCGCCGCGGTCTCCGCGCTGGCCTCGATCCACGCCGGAGCACAGTAAATGAGCCTCACCCCAGCGAAGATCCAGTCGGACGTCGCCGAACTGCTCGGCTGCGACCCGGCCGAGCTGACGCCGGACACCGATCTCACCGATCTCGGCCTCGACTCGATGCGGATCATGGGCCTGGTCGAGCAGTGGCGCACCGAAGGCGCGGACACCCTGGAGTTCGCCGACCTCGCCGAGCAGCCGACCCTCGGTCACTGGACGCGGGTCCTCACCGGGAGCGCCGCGTGAGCCGCGCCGACCACCGCCACCGGCACCTCGAACGCATCGCCGAAGTCCGCGAGGGCGCGCACGCGGAGAAGGTCCCGTACCCGATCCGCGTCCGTCAGGCCGAAGTCGTGCGCACCGAGATGATCGGCTCCGGCCTGCTCCGCGTCACCCTCGGCGGTCCCGGAACGGCGGGCTTCGAGGCGCATTCGCCCGACGAACACGTCAAGCTCCTGTTCCCCGAACTGGACGCCGAACCGAAGCTGCCGGTGCAGGACGGCGACATGCTGCGCTGGCCGAAGCCGTCGCCGACGTCGCGCGAGTACACCGTCCGCCGGTACGACCCGGCTTCCGGGGAACTCGACCTCGACGTCGCGCTGCACGAAGGCGGACTCGGTTCCGGCTGGGCCGAGAAGGTCACCCCCGGCACGCCGGTGCACGTCGCCGGTCCGCCCGGCGGGCTGATCGTGCCGCACACCTACGACCGCTACCTGCTCGCCGGTGACCTCACCGCGCTGCCCGCGATCGCGCGCTGGCTCGAAGAACTGCCGCGCACCGCCGCGGGCTGGGCGTTCATCGAGGTCACCGACGCGAGCGAGGAGATCGAACTGTCCGCGCCCGAGGACGTCGAAGTGCACTGGCTGCACCGGGGCGACGTCGCGCCGGGCGCCTCCGACGTGCTGGCCCGCGCGGTCCGGACGATCGAGGTCCCCGCCGGGGAACGGCTCTACGCCTGGGTCGCGGGGGAGGCGGGACAGATCAAACCGCTGCGCCGCTGGCTCAAGAACGACCTCGGGCTCGGCAAGGACGACCACGACGTGACCGGTTACTGGAAGCGCGGGGTCGCCGATTTCGACGACGAGCACGACCACTGATCCCCACCCATTGGAAAAACGAGGAAAACCCATGCGCACCACAAGAACCCGCCGCTTCGCCGGAGCGCTCGCGCTCGCGTTGACGGTCGCGACCGCGGCCACCGCCTGTGGCTCCGGCGACGACGGCAAGACGGCCGAAGGCGGCCAGACCCGGGTGTTCGCGGCCGACAACGGCCAGATCACCATCCCGGTCTCGCCGAAGCGGGTCATCGCCACCGGTTACGCCGTGCCCGCGCTGCTCGAAGCGGGCGCGCCGCTGGTCGGGGTGTCCAGCTGGAAGCGCGGCATCCCGCTGTTCAACGAACAGGAGCGCAAGAAGTACGACGAGCTGGCGAAGGTCGCGGGCGAGGCGGCGTCGGAGACGAACTACGAGGCGATCGCGCAGGCGGACCCGGACCTCATCGTCATCGGCGTGCCGAAGCCGGTGCTCGCCGACATCGACATCAAGCGGCTGGAAGCGATCGCCCCGGTCGTGGCGATCGGCCCGTCGGTGCCGTCGATGTGGCGTGACCTCTCCCGCAAGCAGGCCGACGCTGCCGGCGCGGCCGCCGGGTTCGACGCGATCAAGACCGCGTACGACACCAAGGCCAAGGGCCTGGCCGAGAAGTACAAGGCCGTGCTGCCGCAGCTGAAGCTGGGCCACGTCGGTGCCTACGGCGAGGTCGCCAAGGGCAACTTCCAGCGCGAGTTCAACGGTTCCTGGGGCACCAACATCGCCCAGGACCTCGGCGCCACCTACTACGGCCAGGTCAAGGTCAAGGGCGGCGGCTCCAAGGACGTCAGCGAGTACCCGTCGATCGAAGAGTTGCCGACGGCCTTCGCCGAGGCCGAGGCGATCACCTACTCGGTCAGCGCGGACGGTTCCGTGCCCGCGCCGGTCAAGTACGTCCTCGACTCGCCGCTGTGGAAGGAACTCCCCGCGGTGAAGGCGGGCAAGGTCTACCCGTTCCGCTACACCGAGGCCGCCACCTACCGGGCCGCGACGTCCACTTTGGACGCCGTCGACCAGGCGCTCGCGCCGCTGCTCAAGAAGTGACCACCACCGGGCGGTCCGCGCTGCTCGGCGCCGCACTGCTCGGGCTCGTCGTGGTCGCCGTGCTGAGCGTCGGCGTCGGCGCGCACGCCATCGCCCCCGGCGAGGTCGTGCGCGCCCTGCTGGGCGAGGGGAATCCGAGTGACCGGGCGGTGGTCCTGGACATCCGGATGCCGAGGGCGGTGCTCGCGATCGGGGTCGGCGCGGCGCTCGCCGTCGGCGGGGTGCTCGTGCAGGCCCTGTCGCGCAACGCGCTGGCCGAACCCGGCGTGCTCGGCGTGACCGCCGGGGCCGGGTTCGCCATCGCGGTGGGCTCGGCGTTCGGCCTCGCCGCGTCGGCGCCCGCCGAACTGGGCCTGGCCGTGGTGGGCGCCGTGGGCGCGTCGGCGCTGGTGTACGCGGTCGGCAGCCGGTCGCCGTTGCGGCTGGTGCTCGCCGGGACCGCGCTGAGCGCCGTACTGCTGGGCCTCACGCTCGGCCTGCGGCTGCTGTTCCCGGACACCTTCGACGTCTACCGGTTCTGGTCGGTGGGTTCACTGGCCGGCCGCGAACAGGCGCCGACCACGGTCCCGCTGATCGTCATCGGCCTGTCCCTGCTGGGCGCGTTCGCGGTGAGCCGTCAGCTCAACGCCATCGCGCTCGGCGAGACGGTCGCGCACACCCTCGGCGCGAACGTCGCCCGCGTCCGGACGATCACCCTGCTGCTGATCACGCTGATGGCGGGCGCGGCGACCGCGCTGGCCGGGCCGATCCTGTTCGTCGGGCTGATCGTTCCGCATCTGGCGCGGCGGGTGGCCGGCGCGTCGATCCCGTGGCTGATCGCGTTCGCCGCGCTGCTCGGCCCGGTCCTCATGCTGGCCGCGGACGTCGGATCCCGGGTCCTGCTGCCGACCGGTGAGGTCCCAGTCGCGATCGTGACCGCGTTCCTCGGCGGCCCGGTGCTGATCTGGGCCGTCCGCAAGTACGGGGCGGCGCCGCTGTGAACACTGTGATCTTGCGGCGCGGGCGGTTCTCCGCCCGGATCGAACGCCGCACCCTCTGGTTCGTCGTGGCGATGCTCGTGGTCATCGCCGGGCTGACGCTGCTCGGGCTCTGTTACGGCGCGGCGTGGGCGACTCCCGCCCGCGTGTTCGCCGCGCTCACCGGTTCCGGCGGCGGCCCCGGCGTGGTCATCCGGGAATGGCGCCTGCCGCGCGTGCTGGCGGGCCTCGTCTTCGGTGCCGCCCTCGGCCTGGCCGGCGCGATCTTCCAGAACATCACGCGCAACCCGCTCGGCAGCCCGGACGTGATCGGCCTCGACGCCGGTGCCTACACCGGCGCGCTGTTCGCGATCACCGTGCTTTCGGGGACGTCCACCCAGCTGACGATCGGTTCGGTGCTGGGCGGGGTGATCACGGCGGCCGTCGTGTACGCGCTGTCGCTCGGCGGCGGACTGTCCGGGCTGCGGCTGATCGTCATCGGCATCGCGATCAACGCGATGCTGACCGCGCTCAACTCGTGGATCGTGCTGCGCGCCGATCTCGAGATCGCGATCGCGGCGGTCGGCTGGAACGCCGGTTCCCTCAACGGGGTCGGCTGGGACGACGTCGCCATCCCGTTCGGGGTGCTCGCGGTGCTGTTCGTCGTCCTGTTCACCCGGGCGCCGGCGCTGCACCAGGCCGCGCTCGGCGGCGCGCTGGCGGTCACCACCGGCGTCCGCTGGGACCGGCTGCGGCTGGTCCTGGTGCTGATCGGGGTCGGCTGCACGGCCACGGTCACCGCCGTCGCCGGGCCCATCGCGTTCATCGCGCTGGCGGCGCCGCAGATCGGGCGGCGGCTGGCCCGCACGCCCGGCATCGGCCTGCTGCCCGCCGCGCTCACCGGCGCCGTGCTGCTGACCGGCGCCGACCTGGCCGCCCAGATGTTGCTCGCCCCGGAATCGCTGCCGGTCGGTGTGGTCAGCACCGTGATCGGCGGCGGCTACCTGATCTGGCTGCTCACCAAGGAGGTGCGGCGCACATGAGTGCCCGCTTGACCGCGCGGGAGCTGACCCTGCGCTACGGCGACCGGATCGTGTCGACCCGGCTGAGCCTCGACGTGCCCGACCGCGCGTTCACCGCCGTCGTCGGGCCGAACGCCTGCGGCAAGTCCACCTTGCTGCGCGCTTTCGTCCGGCTGCTGCAGCCGTCGAGCGGCGAGGTCCTGCTCGACGGCAAGAGCGTCGGATCCTTCCCCGGCAAGGGGCTGGCGCGGGAACTCGGTTTCCTGCCGCAGGATCCGGTCGCGCCGGAGGACGTCCGCGTCCGGCAGCTGGTCGCGCGCGGCCGGTTCCCGCACCAGTCGCTGTTCGCGTCGTGGTCCGAAGAGGACGAACGCGCGGTGCTCGACGCGATGACCGCGGCCGGGGTGGCGGGGCTGGCCGAACGGCCGGTGCAGGAACTCTCGGGCGGACAGCGGCAGCGCGTGTGGGTGGCGCTGGTGCTGGCGCAGAAGACGCCGTACCTGCTGCTCGACGAGCCGACGTCGTTCCTCGACATCGCGCACCAGTACCAGCTGCTGAACCTGCTGGCGCGGCTGCGCGACGAGGGCCGCACGGTGATCGCCGTCCTGCACGACATCAACCAGGCCTGCCGCTACGCCGACCATCTCGTCGCGTTGCGGGACGGCCGGATCGTCGCCGAAGGCGCGCCCGCCGACATCGTCGACGCGGAGCTGATGAAAGAGGTCTTCGATCTCCCCAGTGTCGTCGTGCCCGACCCGGTGACCGGAACCCCGATGGTGGTGCCCTCATGCTGACCCTCACCGGAGCCCAGCTCGGAATCTGGACCGCGCAGCGCCTGGAGCCCGACTCGCCCTATTACGTCGTCGGTGACGTCGTCGAGATCGACGGCGATCAGGCAGTCGATCTCGACGCACTCGCCGAAGCGATCCGGGCGACCGCCGAAGAAGCCGACAGCCTGCGGTTACGCGTCTTCGAGACCCCGGACGGCCCGCGCCAGGCGGTGTCCACGGAACCGGTGCCGTCGCCGGAGGTCGTGGATCTGCGCGGTGAGGCCGATCCGGAGACCGCTGCGCACGCGCGGGTGGCGGCCGAACGGCGCCGGGTCGCCGAGGCGTGCCGCGGGATGGTGGACCGGCCGTTGTTCGCCCATCTCGTGCTGCGGGTCTCGGAGTCGCGGGTGTGGTTCACCCAGCTCGGGCATCACCTGGTGTTCGACGGCTACACCGCCGCGATGCTCGCGCGCCGGACGGCGGCCCGCTACACCGCCGCGATGCTCGCGCGCCGGACGGCGGCCCGCTACACCGCTTCGGTCCAGGGCGAGGACGTCCCGCCTTCGACGTTCGCCCGGTTCGCCGATCTGGTCGAAGCCGATCGCGAATACCGCGAGAGCGAACGGTTCGAGCAGGATCGCGAGTACTGGCGGGAGCGGTTCACGCCGCTGCCGGACCTCGACGACGGCGGCAGCGCGTCCGGGCCGCCCGAGAACACGGTGACCGCGCGGTCGGTCCTGCCCGCTTCGGAGCTGGCGCGCCTGCGTGAGCTGGGCAAACGGTCCGGGACGACCTGGGGCGACGCGCTGATCGCCTGCTACGCCGCGTTCCTGCACCGCGTCCTCGGCTGGACCGACGTCGTGTTCGCGATGCCGCTGATGTGCCGCGAAGGGGGCGCGCTGCGGACCCCGGCGATGGCGGTCAACGTGCTGCCGCTGCGGGTCACGGTGCGCCCGGAGGACTCGGGGACCGAGCTGACCGCGCGGGTCGCGGGGGCGCTGAAGGAGATGCGCGCGCATCAGCGTTATCGCGGCGAGGATCTGCCGCAGGATCTCGCGGTGCCCGGGGCAGGGGCGCTGCTGCACGGCCGCGGCATCAACCTCAAGGCGTTCGACCTGAAGCTCGACTTCGCGGGCTCGCAGGGCACGATGCGCAACGTCGCGGGCGGGCCGCCCGAGGACATGGGCCTGTCCGTGCTCCCGACGTCCGGCGGCGGGCTGCTGCTCGGCTTCGAGGTCGACGCGCGGACCCACGACCAGGCCGCGGTCGACGCCAAGCTGACCGCGCTGCGCTGCCTGATCACCGCGCTGACCGAACCGGACGGCCCGATCGTCGGCGGCGCGGATCTCGTGCCGGCGGGGGAGCGGGACACGCTCCTGGAAGCGTGGTCCACGCCCGCGCCTTCCTCGGACCTTGGTGATGTACCTGAACTCTTGGCCGAGCTCGACCCTGACCAGACTGCCTTGGTGTCCGGTGACGAACGGCTGACCGCCGGAGAACTCGTCGCGCGTGTGCACCGGCTCGCGCGGGCGTTGCGGGCTCGAGGTGTCGGAGCCGATGACGTCGTCGCGCTGGCCCTGCCGCGGTCCGCGGATCTCGTGGTCGCCCTGCTGGCGGTGCTCGACGCCGGGGCCGCGTTCCTGCCGCTCGATCTCGCCCATCCCGTCGAGCGGTTGCGGGAACTCGCCGCCGAAGCCGGTGCCGTGCTCACCGTGGCCCACGATCCGGAAATCGTGCCGGGGCCGCAGCTTCTGCTCGGCGGAACCGATCTGTCCACTCTGGACTCTTCGCCGCTGGAGATCCCGCGCCATCCGGAAGATCTCGCGTACGTCATCTTCACGTCCGGTTCGACCGGCCGCCCCAAGGGCGTGCTCGGCCGGGTCGGCGGGCTGACCACGCTGCTGCGTCATCACCGCGCGACCACGGTCGCCGAGACCGAACGGGCCACGGGCAGGCGGCTGCGCGTCGCGCACACCTACTCGTTCGCCTTCGATTCCGCGCTCGATCAGCTGATGTGGCTGCTGTTCGGGCACGAACTCCACGTCTACGGCACCGACGTCGCCCGCGACGCCGACGCACTGCTCGCCGCGTTCGCCCGCGACCGGATCGACGTCGTCGACACCACGCCGTCGATGGCCGCGCCCCTGATCGAGGCCGGACTGCTCGACGGCGCGGACCGGCCCGCGCTGCTCGTCCTCGGCGGCGAGGCGACCCCGCCCGCGCTGTGGCGCGAGGTCGCGGCGTCTG
Source organism: Amycolatopsis sp. NPDC089917 (assembly GCF_040684635.1). Lineage (NCBI taxonomy): Bacteria > Bacillati > Actinomycetota > Actinomycetes > Pseudonocardiales > Pseudonocardiaceae > Amycolatopsis > Amycolatopsis sp. NPDC089917. Next base: position 11,744 of record NZ_JBFBGL010000014.1, read on the forward strand.
GTGTCCGTGCCCGCAACATGTACGGCCCGACCGAGACCACTGTGGACGGTGCCGGATCCTGGCTGGACGACGGGGAACCGACCATCGGGACCGCCGTACCGGGGACTTCGGTCCGGGTGCTCGACGCCGCGCTGCGGCCGGCGCCCGCGGGCTCGCCGGGCGAGCTCTACCTCGCCGGACCGCATCTGGCGCGCGGCTACCTCGGACGTCCCGGCGCCACCACCGAGCGGTTCGTCGCCGATCCGTTCGGCGCTCCCGGCGACCGGATGTACCGCACCGGGGACCTCGCGCGCTGGGTGCCCGGCCGAGGGCTGGAATACCTGGGCCGCCGCGACGGTCAGGTGAAGGTGCGCGGCCACCGCGTCGAACTCGGCGAGGTCGAGGCCGCGCTGGCCGCAGTGCCCGGCGTGCGTGCGGCCGCCGCCGCGGTGCGGGGACCGCGGCTCGTCGGGTACGTCGTCGGCGAGGTCGTCCCGGACGACGTCCGCGCCGAACTCGCCGAGCGGGTGCCGGAGCATCTCGTGCCCGCCGCCGTGGTCGTCCTCGACGCGCTTCCGCTGACCTCCAACGGGAAGATCGACCGCGTCGCGCTGCCCGCCCCGCGCGCGGCGGCCGGGCGGACCGCGGCCACCGAACGCGAACGGCTGCTGTGCGCGACCATCGCCGAGGTGATCGGCGTCGACGAGGTCGCGGTCGACGACGACTTCTTCGCCCTCGGCGGCGACAGCATCACCGCGATCAGCGTCAGCAGCAGGCTGCGCGCGCACGGCCTCGACCTGCGGCCGCGTGATCTGCTGGCCCGCCGCAGTTTCGAGGCGCTGGCGGCCGCGAGCGCGGAGATCGGCGGCCCGGCGGAACAGCCGGACGAACCCGTCGGTGAAGTGCCCGCCCCGCCGATCGTCCGCGCCCTGCTCGACCCGCATCCGGACGTCACGGTGATCGCCGGCTACACGCAATGGACCGCGATCCGGCTCGACGAGGACCTTCCGCCTCACCTGCTGATCGAGGGCGTCCAAACGCTGCTGGACCACCACGACGTCCTCCGTCTGCATGTAGAGGACGAAATGCGGGTCCGCGAGCGCGGGGCGGTGAAGGCGTCCGACGTCGTCATCGAGACGACCGGTGACCCGGCCGAGGTCGCGGCGCGACTCGCGGCGTCCCTCGATCTCCGGACCGGGGTGCTCAGGGTCGCGCTGCTGCCGGACCACCTCGTCATCGTGATCCACCATCTGGCGATCGACGGCGTCTCCTGGCGGATCCTCCTGCCGGACCTGCGTGCCGCTTGCGCCGGAGAGCCGCTCGAACACACCGGGACGTCGTGGCGGCGTCACGCGCTTCTCCTTGCCGAGCAAGGGAATTCCGGTGCCCGCCGAGGCGAGCTCGACCATTGGCGCGGCGCGCTCGGCGGTCCGCGTCTCGGTCACCGGGCGCTCGACCGGGCCATCGACACCGTCGCGACCGCGCGGCGTTCGACGACGATCGCCTCACCGGAACAGACCGATGCGGTGCTCACCGGCCTGCCCGCGGCTTACCGCGCCGGACCGGACGACGTCCTGCTCGCCGCGCTCGTGCTCGCTCTCCGATCGTGGCGCGGCGCTCCGGTCGAGGCCGAAACCGTGTCTCTCGAAGGGCACGGCCGGGATCAGGACGGCCTGGACCTGTCACGCACCGTCGGCTGGTTCACCGCCGAACATCCGCTCCGGGTGCCCGCCTCCGCGGTCGCCGCGACCGCGGACTTCGACGGCGCGCTCGCGGGCGGAGACGCGGCCGGCAAACTGCTGCGGGCCGCCAAAGAGGCCAAACGCGCGGTGCCGGACAACGGCGTCGGCTTCGGCGTCCTGCGTTACCTCGACCCGCTCACCCGGGACGAACTAGCCGCCGTCCCACCGCCGGACGTCGTCCTGAACTACCTCGGCCGGTTCGCGGCACTGCCCGGCACAGGCTGGCGGCTGCCGGAGGAGGACCCGTTCGCGGTCACCGAACCGGACGCGAAGTCGCTGGAACAGGTACTGGCGCTGAACTGCTTCGTCCGCGAGGACGGCCGTCCTCGGCTCGCCGTCGAATGGACGGCGGCCAGTGAAGTGCTCGACGCCGAAAGCGTCGAAGCACTCCAGGAAGCATGGTCCCGTGCGCTGGAGGCCCTGGCCGCGCACGCCGCCCGGATCGGACCGGACGGCGGTGGGCTCACCCCGTCGGACCTGCCGCTGGTCGGCCTCGACCAGGCCGACATCGACGCGCTCGAACGCCTGGGCCGCGTCGAGGACGTCCTGCCCGCGACCCCGCTGCAGACCGGGCTCTCGTTCCACACCCTGGCGCGCGGCACCGAAGACACCGACGTGTACGTGGTGCAGGCCGTCACCCTGCTCAGCGGCGCGCTCGACGCCGGCCGCATGCGGGAGGCCGCGGCGGAAGTGCTGCGGCGGCATCCCGCGCTGCGCGTCCACCTGCACACCACCGACGCGGGCGAGGTCGTCCAGGTCGTGCCCGCCGACGTCACGCTGGACTGGCGATTCGCGAGCGTGTCGCCGGACCAGGTCGCGGACGAATGCCGCGCCGAACTGGCCCGCCCCTTCGACCCGGCGGCCCCGCCGCTGATCCGGTTCCTGCTGCTGACGCTGGGCCCGGGCGAGCACCGCCTGGTGCTCACCAACCATCACGCGCTGCTGGACGGCTGGTCGATGCCGCTGGTCGGCCGCACGCTGTTGGCGACCTACGCCGAACTCGGCGGTGGACCGGCCGCCCCGGTCGCGCCGCCGCTTTCGGAGTACCACCGGGTACTCGGCGAACGCGATCCCGACGCGGCACTGGAGGCGTGGCGCGAGGCACTGGCCGGACTCGACGAAGGAACGAGGCTCGCTCCGGCGAGCCTGGAGTCCACTGTGGAGCGTCCCGAACGCGTCACGGTGGAACTGGGCGGGGAGTTCAGCGAGCGGCTGTGGGTCTTCGCCCGTGAACGCGGCATCACCCCGACGACGGTGTTCCAGACCGCCTGGGGCGTCCTGCTCGCCAGGCTCACCGGCCGCCGTGACGTCGTCTTCGGCTGCCCGGTCTCCGGACGCCCGGCCGACGTCCCCGGCGTCGAGCGCATGGTCGGCCAGCTCGGCAGCACGATCCCGGTGCGCGTGCGGTTCGACGCCGCCGACACCGCGCTCACCGTGCTGGAGCGGGTGCACACCGAAAGCGTCCGGCTCACCGATCACCATCACACCGGGCTGCCGGACATCCAGCGCGCGGCCGGCGTCGGCGACCTGTTCGACACGATGCTGGTGATGGAGAACTTCCCGCTCTCCAGCCGCGCCCGCACGACCTTGGCGCCCGGGCTCGACCTCGTCGGGGTCGACATCACCGACGCCACGCACTACCCGCTCACGGTGATCGTGCTGCCGGGCGACGAGTTCACCGTCGGCCTCGGCTACCAGCCGCAGGCCTTCACCCGCGACGAGGCCGAGTCCTTCGGCCGCTGGCTGCGGGCCGTGCTGCACGAGATCCTCACCGATCCCGCGCGACCGGTCTCCCGGCTGCGGTCGCTCGACGCCGACGAAGAACGCGCCATGCTGCGCCTAGGCGAAGGACCGGAACCCCGTCGTGAACGCGGCGGAATGCTGGAGGAGTTCGGCCGCTGGGTCCACGAGACGCCGGATGCCGAGGCCGTCGTGTGCCGCGAACGGAGTCTCACGTACGCCGAACTGGACCGTCGTGCCAACCGGCTCGCGAACACCCTGATCGAGGCGGGCGTGAAGCCCCAGGACCCGGTCGCGGTCCTGCTGCGCCGCGACGTCGACCTCGTCGTCGCGCTGTTCGGCGTCATCAAGGCGGGCGCGGTGCACGTCCCGATGGACCCGGACTACCCGGCCGACCGCCTGGCGTACATGCTCGGCGACATCAAGCCGGCCGCTGTGGTGTCCACTTCGGACGTCGACGGTCTTCCCGTGGTGAACCCGGACGCACTGTCCACTGAGGACTCCGATCCGGCCGTCCGGCTAGGCGACGACGCGCTCGCCTATGTCATCTACACCTCCGGGACCACCGGCAAACCCAAGGGCGTGGCGGTGCCGCATCGCGGCGTCCCGAGCCTGATCGCGTTGCAGGAGGACATCGTCGGGATCGGGACCGCCGAGCGGTACCTGCACTTCGCCTCGACGAGTTTCGACGTCGCCTTCTGGCAGTTCATGCTGCCGCTGCTGTCCGGCGGGACCTCGGTGATCGCGCCGGAGGAGGTGCGCGTCTCCGGCGACGACCTGCTCGCCTACGCCGCCGAACACCGGGTCACCGGGCTCAACCTGCTGCCGTCGTTCCTGTCCGCGATGCCCGACGACGCGACCGTCGACCCGGACGTGTTCTTCGTCGTCGGCGCCGAACGGCTCGACCCGGAGCTCGCGCGACGCTGGGGCAACCGGCGGGCCTTGTTCAACGCCTACGGCCCGACCGAGGTCACCATCAACTCGGTCACCTGGCACTACGACCCGGCCGACCCCGGACCGCTGCCGATCGGCCGCCCGGATCCGGAGGTCCGCGCGTACGTGCTCGACGGAGGCCTGCTCCCGGTCGGGACGAACGTCACCGGTGAGCTCTACCTGGCCGGGCCGAAGCTCGCCCAGGGCTATGTCGGCCGGGCGGCACTGACCGCCGAACGGTTCGTCGCCGACCCGTTCGGGCCGCCGGGGGAGCGGATGTACCGCACCGGCGACCTGGTCCGCTGGCGCCCGGACGGGCAGATCGTCTTCCTCGGCCGCGCCGACCACCAGGTGAAACTGCGTGGCTTCCGGATCGAACTCGGCGAGATCGAGACCGCGCTGACCGCGCACGACGACGTACGCGCCTCCGCGGTGATCGTCCGCGAAGACCGGCTGGTCGCGTACGTCGTTCCCGTGGACGGCGCCGAACCTGACCCGGCTGAGCTGCGCGAGTACCTCGCCGCCGAACTGCCCGCGTACATGGTGCCGACCGCGTTCGTGCCGCTGGACCGGCTGCCGCTCGGTCCGAGCGGCAAACTGGACCGGGCCGCGCTGCCCGCGCCGGAGGCCCGCTCCTACGGCGGCCGTGAGCCCGCCACCCCGGCGGAAGCCGTGCTGTTGCGGGTGGTCCGCGACCTGCTCGGTCCGGATGTCGGCCTGGACGACGGTTTCCTGGACGCGGGCGGGGACAGCATCGCGTCGCTGCGCGTGGTGTCCCGTGCCCGCCGCGAAGGGCTGCACCTGACCGCGCGTGACGTCTTCGAAGGCGGCACGGTCGCCGGGATCGCCGCGCGGTGTGGCGAACCCGAACGGTCCGAGGAAGCCCACGCCGTCGGGGACGCCCCGCTCACGCCGATCATGCGCGATCTGCTGCGGCGCGCGGGAAAGGCGGCGGACGGGTTCTGTCAATGGGTCGAGGTCTGCGTGCCTTCGGCCGGCGACGTGACGCGGTGGCGCTTGGTGCTCGACGCCGTCCTCGCCCGCCACGACGTCCTGCGCGCGCATCTGGTCGAAGACGTGCTGCGCGTCCCCGACGTCGGCGCCGTGACCAGCGCCGACGTGCTCACCGCCGTCCGGGTGACCGATGATCCGCGCGCGGTGCTGGACGCGCAGGTCGAGCAGATCGTGGCGAGCATGGACCCGCGCACGGGCCCCTTGCTGCGGGCGGTGCTGGTGGACGCGGGAGAGGAGCGGCCCGGTCGGTTGCTGCTGGTGGCCCACCACCTGGTGGCCGACGCGGTGACCTGGCGCGTGCTGCTGGACGACGTCGAGCAGGCCTTCCACGGCAACACCCTGCCCCGGCGCGGGCAGTCGTTCCTGGGCTGGGCCCGATCCCTGCGAGAGGCAGCCCCGCATCGAGAGGACGAAATGCCTCATTGGCAGGGGGTCGCCGCCGCGCCGGTGGCCACCCTCGGCCGTACCCGGCTCGACCCGGCGCGCGACACCGTGGCGACCGCGCGGCATCACCGGATCGACGTGGGCGCGGACACCACGAACGCCGTGCTCACCGCCCTGCCTTCGGCTTATCGCACCGGTCCGGACACCGTGCTGCTGACCGCGCTCGCCCGCGCGGTCGCCGCCTGGCGCGGGACCGAGGCCGATCTGCTCGTCGCCGTCGAGAGCCACGGGCGGCCGGGACACACCCCGGACTTCGCGGGCACCGTCGACCTGGCGCAGACCGCCGGCTGGTTCACCGCCGTGCATCCGGCGCGGATCGCCCCGCCCGCCGGGCCGCTGCCGGACGCGCTGCGCATCGTCCGCGATCACCTGCGCGCGGCGGGCGACGGCCTCGGCCACGGGATTCTCGACGTCGAAGGGCCACGGCCCGAGATCGCCTGGAACTACCTCGGCCGCTTCCCGGCGGCCCCGGTCACGGAAACCCCGTGGCAGCGGCCACCGGACGCCGATCCGCTCGGTTCCGGGGGCGGCGTCGAGATGCCGCTGCCGTACGCGCTGACGGTGAACGCGATGGTCTCCGACGGCGGCACGCTCGGTGTCCGCTTCACCTGGCCGTCCGCGCTGTTCGCCGAGGACGAGATCCTCGTGCTGGGCGAGCACTTCGGCCGCGCCCTGGACGAACTCGCGGCCGACGTGCCGGGGCCCGGCGAGGTCCTGCCGCTGACGCCGTTGCAGGAGGTGATCCTGCGCGAGTCCCGGACCGCGGACGAAGATCCGTACCCGGTGCAGGCCGCGTTCACGCTGTCTGGTGATCTCGACGTCGAGGCGCTGCGGGCGGCGGCGACCGCTCTGGTGCGACGACAGCCGAACCTGGCTGCCGTGTTCCCGCCGTCGCACGAGGTCCAGGTCATTCCCGCGGAACCGCAAGCCGGGTTCCGTGTCCGTGAAGTGTCCGAAGTGGACGCCGCGCTGGACGAGGAGCTAGCGGAGCCGTTCGACCTGGCGAACGGGCCGCTGTGGCGCGTCACCGTGCTGCGGCAAGGAATCGGCCGTCAGACGCTCGTGCTGACCAGCCACCATCTGCTGTCCGACGGCTGGTCCGCGCCGCGGATCCTCGGCGAGTTGTTCGCGCTGTACGCGGGGAAGCCGTTGCCGGAGCCGGTGCCACCGGCCCGCTACACCCGCCTGCTCGCCGCGGCCGATCACTCCGGCGACGTCCGGGCCTGGCGGGCGGAACTCGACGGCCTGCCCGAAGGCGAGCACCTGCCGCGCAACGGCGGCTCCGACGCGCCCGCACTGTTCACTGTGGACAGTCGGCTGGCCGGGGAGCTGACCCGGCTGGGCGCGGAACGCGGGCTCACCGCCAACACCCTGCTGCAGGGCGCTTGGGCGGCCGTACTCGCGAGGCACGCGGGACGCGCGGACGTCAGCTTCGGCGTGATGACCTCGAACCGGACGTCCGAGGTGGACGGTGTCGAGGAGATCATCGGGCTGCTGGCGAACAGCGTCCCGGTCCGCGCCCGGTTCACCGGGACGGTCGCCGAGTCGCTGGCCGATCTGCAAGCACGGCAGCAGGCGATGACCGGGCACCACCGGATGGGTCTGCCCGAACTCGCGTCGCTCGCCGGACGCGAGCGCCTGTTCGACAGCCTGCTGGTGTTCGAGAACTACCCGGTGGATCCGGCGAAGCTGCGCGAACCCGCGCCCGGCCTGACCGTCACCGGGACGAGGTTCCGCGAACGGACGCACCACCCGGTGAGCGTCACCGTCGTCCCGGGCGAGCACGGCTGGGAGGGCGTCCTGTACGCGCGGTACACCGACGCTCGGTCGCTGGCCGACGACCTGGTCCGGTCCCTCCGGGAACTGCCGTCCTGGCTGGACGGCGACGCGGCCGGGTTCGTGGGGGAGCGGTGACCGCGCGCCCGATCGACGCCGCGCTGTGGCGCACGGCGGCCGTGCTGGTGCTCGGCACCTTCATGGCGACCCTGGACAGCACGATCGTCTCGGTCGGCGTCGACACGCTCGCCGAGGAGTTCGGCGCGCCGGTCACCGGCGTCCAGTGGGTGACGACGGCGTACCTGCTGGCCGTGGTCACCGCGGTGCCGGCGTCCGGCTGGCTCGCGGACCGGTTCGGCGGCCGCCGCGTCTGGCTCACCGCCGTCGCGGTGTTCCTGCTCGCGTCCCTGTTGTGCGCGCTGGCGCCGACTTTGCCCGCGCTCATCGCCTTCCGTGTCCTGCAAGGGCTCGCGGGCGGACTGCTGCCGCCGACCGGTCAGGCATTGCTGGCACGGGCCGCCGGTCCGGACCGCATCGGCCGCGTGATCAGCGTCGTCGGTCTCGTGCCGCTGTTGTCGCCGGTACTCGGCCCGCTGGCGAGCGGCACGATCCTCGCCGTCGCCGACTGGCCGTGGCTGTTCTACGTCAACCTCCCGGTCGGCGTGGTGGCGGTGATCCTGGCCCGGCGCTGGGTCCCGGCCGGCGAACCGGGCGGCCGGGGCGACCGGTTCGACATCCGGGGCGCGCTGCTGCTGTCACCCGGGCTCGCGGTGCTGGTGTTCGGACTGACCTGGTTCGAACAGGGGAACCCGGTGGTCGCCGGGCTCGCGGTCGCGGTGGGCGCCGTGATGCTCGCGGCGTTCGTCCGGCATGGTCTGCGAGCCGAAGCGCCATTGCTCGATCCGAGGCTGTTCACCCAGCCGCCGTTCGGCGTCGCCGCGCTCGCGCTGGTGCTGCTCGGCGCGTCCGTGTTCGGCACGATGTTCCTGCTCCCGCTCTATCTCCAGCGCGGCGCCGGACTGTCCACCTGGGACACCGGGCTGCTGCTGGTGCCCCAGGGCATCGGCGCGGCGGCCGGGTCGATCCTGGTGAACCGGCTCGTCGACCGGATCTCGCCGCGCGCCCTGGTGCTGAGCGGGATCGGGCTGGTCGCCCTCGGCACCGCGCCCTTCACCCAGCTCGGCGCTGGTCTCCCGGACTGGGCGATCGCGGTTTCCCTGCTGCTGCGCGGTTTCGGCGCGGCGCTGATCGGCGCGCCGGTGATGACGATCGTCTATCGCCGGGTCGAACCCGCCCGGCTGCCCCGCGCGGCCGGGGCGCTGAACCTGCTCAACACGCTCGGCGGCTCGATCGGCACCGCGGTGCTGGCCGTGGTGCTGCAGGCCCGGCTGGCCGCGCGCGGCCCGGACGTCGCCGAGGCCTTCGCCGACGCTTTCTGGTGTGTTCTCGGCCTCGCCGTCGTGGCGGTCGCCGGTGCGACGCGGCTGCCCCGGGCCGGGGCGGCCGCCCCCGACAAGAAGAAAGGTCACGCGGATGCCTGATCAGGACACCCTGCCCAGCCCGGCCGAGGTGGCCACGAGCGACGTCGTGCCGGACGAGATCACCCGGCACCGCGAAACCGTCGCGAACGTACTCGCCCGGCGCGACTCCCGGCTGCTCGTCGTCGTGGGCCCGTGTTCGGTGCACGACACCGACGGGGCGCTCGAATACGCGCACCGGCTCGCTGAAGTGTCCGGGCGCTTCGCCGACGATCTCGTCGTCGTCCTGCGCGCCTACCTGGAGAAACCGCGGACGATCGCGGGCTGGACCGGCCTGGTGCCCGACCCCACCCTCGACGGCAAGGGCGACCTCGGGTCCGGGATCCGGATCGGACGGCGGTTCCTCGCCGACGCCGCCGCGACCGGGCTGCCGCTGGCGTACGAGTTCGTCGACCCGTTCCTGGCACCCTACTTCGCCGACACCGTCAGCTGGGGCGCGATCGGCGCGCGGACCGTGGCGAGCCAGCCGCACCGGCACCTGGCGTCGTGGCTGCCGATGCCGATCGGCATGAAGAACTGCGTCTCCGGACGGCTGGACACGGCCGTCGCCGCGGTCCGGGCGGCCGCGCTGCCGCACGTGTTCCCCGGCGCCGCGGCGGACGGGCGACCGCGGATCCAGCGCAGCACCGGGAATCCGGACGCCCACCTCGTCCTGCGCGGCGGCCCGAAACCGAACCATCACGCCCACGCCGTCGCGGACGCCCTCGACGCGCTGACCACGGCGGTCCTGCCGCACCGGCTCGTCGTCGACGCCTCGCACGGCAACAGCGGCAAGGACCACAACCGGCAGCCCGTCGTCGTCGCGGATCTGGCCGATCAGATCTCGGCGGGCAACGACGCCCTGGCCGGGGTGATGATCGAGTCGTACCTCGCCGACGGCAGGCAGGACGTCGGGTCCACGCGGCCCCGGCCCGACCTGAGCATCACGGACGCCTGCCTGGGCTGGGAACGGACCGTGCCGCTGCTGGAGTCCCTCGCGTGCGCGAACGCGGTACGGCGGCTGAGCACCCCGCGGCGCGCTGGAGCGGCCCGCGCTTAGCCGGCTGATTGCGTCACGTCCCGCGCACCGAACGATCAGAGAGCTTCCAGCACCGATTTCATCGTCGGCACCAGCTCGTCGCCCATCTTCTCGAACTGACCCTTCAGGAAGGGGTCCGCGAGTTTCGCCAGCCCGTGGAACTCGATCGTGGCGTGATAGCTGACGGTCGTCGTGCCGTCCTCTTCGGACACCGTCAGATCGTCGGTGGACGTCGCGGTCTTGTTGCTGCCGACGAAGACGACGCGCCCCGGTTCCAGCCGGTCGAGCCGATAGGTGAGTTCGGTCTTCTTGCCGCGGAACTCGGACACGTTGTGCCACTGGGCCCCGACGACGATCGGACCGGTGTCGGCCCGGGTGCAGGACACGGTGCCGGGGTCCCACGCCTCCGCGTGCGCGAAGTCCTTCAAGTAGTCGACGACGGTCTGGGCGGGGGTGCGGACGGTGATCGTCCGGTGCACGTGAACCACCCGGTCAACGGTACGCACCGGTCCCGCAACCCGCAGCGCGGCAGGAGACCGGCGCGTGAAGGCTTACTTCTTCCAGATGACCGGCTTGTCCTTGTAGCCGTCACCGTCGCCGTAGGTCGCGCCGCCGACCTCGTCGCCGTCCTTGACGGCCTGGAGCGCGCAGGTCTCGAAGGTCGCGCCGACGGTCTTGAAGTCCCGCTTCGCCGATTCGGACTGGCACTTCGGGGTCTCGCCGGTGATGATCACGCCGGTGCCCTTGCCGTCCGGGCCCACCGCGCGCAGCCGCACCGAGCTGTAGGTGAGGTCCGTGCCGCCGACGTTCTCCACCGACAGCCGGATGTACACCGGCGTCATGCCCTTGGCCTTGTCACCGTAGGCGGCGAGGTCCTCCTTCGCGCCCAGCTCGATCGCCTTGACCGTGATCGCGATGGTGCCGGCCTTGTCGTTGCCGTACTTGAACGGGACGACGGCGCGGTCGCCGACCTTCAGTTCGCTGCCCGGCGCGGTGGCGTCGGCGTTCGAGACCGGGACGGTTCCGCTGGTCGCGGGCGAGGAAGCGGGAGCCGATGACGTCGGAGCGGGCGCGGGAGCCGGGCTGCCCGCCTCCTCCTTGCCACCACACGCGGAGAGCAGCAGCACGGCGGCGCAGCCGGTGGCGGACAGGGCGATGCGGTGGAACTTCATGGATCTCCTCGGACTCCTCGCCGAATCGGCTCCGGCGTGCTCGCCACGCACCGTAATCGACGAGGGAGTACGGTGGTGTGGCCCATTCGCACCACAAACGGTCACGAATCGGTTGCGCTGATCGGCCCAGCCGGCGTCACTTCTTCCAGGTGAGCGGCTTGTCCTTGTACCCGGCGCCCTCGGTGAAGGTCACGCCGCCGACCTCGCCACCGTCCTTGACACCCTGGATGTCACAGGTCTCGAAGGTCGCGCCCTTGGTCGCGAAGGTCTCCGGCCACTCGCCTTTGCAGGCCGGGGTGCCGCCTGCCATGATCACCTTGGTGCCCTTGCCGTTCGCGTCCACCGCGCGCAGGGACACGTCGGCGCCCGAGAGATCCGTGCCGCCGACGTTCTCGATCACCATCCGGACGTACACCGGAAGCGTGCCTTCGCCCTTGTCCTTGAACTTGGCGAGGTCTTCCTTCGGCCCGATGTCGATCGACTTGACGGTGATCGCGATGGTGCCGGACTCGAACGGGACGACGGCGCGTTCGCCGACCTTGAGTTCACTGCCGGGCGCCATGGTGCCATCGGAGTTGACGGTCTTCCCGCCCTCCCCTCCGCACGCGGAGAGCAGCAGCGCGGCGGCGCAGCCGGTGACGATCAGGGCGGTACGGGCGGACTTCATCGATCTCCTCGGACTCCCCGCCGGATCGGCTCCCGGCGTGCGCTACGCAGGGTAATCACCCAGGAGGCCCGGGGCTGTGGGCCGTTCGCACCACAAACGATCACAAATCGCTCACGCCGATCAGCCCGTCCTGGATCGCCCGCGCGACGAGCGCCGCCTTGGTGGGTGCCTCCCGGCCGATCTGGGCGTACTTGACCCGGATCCGTTCGAGGTGTGAGTTGACCGTGTTCGGCGAGATCCCCAGCCGGTGCGCGACGAAGTCCTTCGACTCGGACTGGAACCACTCGATGAGCACCTCGGTCTCCCGCGCGGAGAGGGCGGGACGCCGCTCCGAGCGGTCTCCGGCCAGCGCGCCCGCCAGCGACGGCGGGGTGTACGACCGGTCGGCCGCCGCCGCGCGCACGGCTTCGAGGAGGTGTTCCGCGCCCTCGGCCTTCGTGAGGTAGCTGAGCGCGCCGAGTTCGAGGCACTGCAGGACGGTCTCGTCGTCGGCCCGCATCGAGTAGACCACGACACGGCGACCGGCTTCGGTGAGCCGGCGCAGGTCGCCCATCGCCGGGGTGGTGCTGTTCAGGTGCAGGTCGAGGATGACGACGTCGGCCCGCGCGCCTTCGCCGATCCAAGCGGCCCGCACGTCCTCGCCCTCGGCCACGACGGTGACCGGCGGGGTGCCGCAGGACAGCCAGTGCACGACCCCGGCCCGTACGGCCGGATGATCGTCGACGACCACCGCGGTCAGTTCGGTCGCGAACGCCATTTCGCCTCCATCCACGATCGTTCTCCCAACGCGTGCCATTCGACGTCGACGGCGCCGGATCCGTTCGCCCGCGAGCTGGGTTCACCGTCGGTGATCGCCGCGACCCGGATCTCGTCGCCGGTCCGCAGGACGCTGACCCGGGCCCGGGTCCGGGCGGCGACGAGCGCGGTCATCAGCGGGCCGGTCAGCGCGCGGCGGATGTCCGTCGGCACGGGCGCCGGTTCGCCGCTGACGGCCAGCATCACCGTCAGGCCCCGTCGCTCGGCGAGGTCGACGCACGCCGAAACCTCGTGCACCAACGGATCCGGGACGTCGTCGTTCTCCGCGAACAGCCGCCGCAGCTGAGTCGCGGCAAGCGCGCAGCGTTGCCGGACGGCTTCGTCTCTCGGGTCGAGGGTGTGGTCGGCCAGTCCGGCGAGCAGCGGCAGGGTGGCGCCGAGCTGACCGGCGAACCGGCTCCGCTGATCGGCCTCCCGCTGTTCGGCGAGCGCCTTGCTGTGCGCCTGCCGGTCCCGTTCGGCCGACGCTTCCGCGGCTTCGCCCGACCTCCGGTTGACGACCCTGATCAGCGTCAGCGTCGCGGCCTGGAAGGCGAGCACGCTGAGCCCGACGATCACCGCGCTGCCGATCTCGCCGCGATCGGTGGGCGCCGAACCGACCTGCCGGAGGAAGGTGAGCGTCATGTGGAAGACGAGCGCGGCCATCGCGAGCACGGGACGGTCCAGCAGCAGCACCAGCAGATGCCAGCCGGCGAGGCCGGACGCCCAGTCCCCGTCGCCGAACAGCTGATCCGGCGGCATCGCCCAGGTCGCGGTCGCGGCCGCGCCGAGGACGACCGCCGCTCCGGGGAGCGCGACCGGCCAGGGGACCGGCTTCCAGCGCAGCACCCACCACGCCGCCACGACGAGCACCGCGGCGAGCGCGGCGAACGCGATCCGGCTCGCGGTGCCCTCCAGCCGGACCAGGCTGAGCCCGACCTGGACCACCGCCGTCGCCAGCAGGACCGCGATCCGGCAGCCACCGAGTACCCGGTCCGCGGTCTCATTCATGGGGCCACACCAGATCCACCGTGGTCCCCGCACCGGGCGCGGAGGTCACCTCGGCCCGCCCGCCCGCCGCGGCCATGCGCTCGACGAGCGAACCCCGGACACCCCGCCGCTGCGCCGGGGTCGACGCCGGGTCGAACCCGCGCCCTTCGTCCCGGACGGTCACGCGGACACCGTCCTTCACGATCAGCCGGGCTTCGCCGACGCCGGAGTGCCTGTCGACGTTGGTAAGCGCTTCGCGTACGGCCCGGACGAGCGCGAGGGCCGCCGACGCCGGGATCGGCGGGACCGGCGACCATCGCGTCTCGACCCTCACCGGGCTCTGCGCGAGGACGCCGCGCAACGAGGTCTCGAGGTCGACCACGCTGCCCGGACCGGATTCGCCGGTGAGGATCGCGAGATCCCGGCGGGCGTAGCCTGCCACCGACGCCGGATCCGCCGTTTCCCCGCGCTGGGCCACCGTGAGGAGGGTGGCGGCCGCCGTGTCGTGCAGGACCGCCAGGTACTCCCGCTCCTGCCGTCGTCGTTCCACGGCAAGGGATTCCTCCCGCGCGAGCCGGGCCCGGCGCTCGCGGAGCCGGTCGATCCTGCGCGTGATGTGCGACAGCAGGAGGAACGCGCCCCGGGCGAGCGCGGCTTCGAGCAGCACCCGCAGCACCACCGAGAAGCCGTCCTCGAAACCGAGCGGCACCACCTCGATCGCCAGCAGACCGGCGACGGCGGGCAGGGTGATCCTCGGCCGCCATTCCCACTGGAGGGTGATCGCGGTGATGGTGAGGACGTTCAGCGCCCACTGATTCAGCTCGCCCGCTTCGGGCGCGGTCAGGAACTGTGTGCCGCAGATGGCCGCGGCGCGGATCAGCGTCAGCGCGAACGCCACCGGCCTGCCCCTGCCGGTCTTCCCAGCCAGGTGCTCGGCCACGGCGGTGAGGAGCGCCAGCGCGAGCAGGCCGAACGCGAGCGGGAGCGCGCCCGACGGCGTCGCGAGTACCCCGAAAACGCTGATCACCAGCAGTCCGGCACCCCGCGCCGGACCGGCGAACCGGCCGACGACCGTCAAGAACTCCGCTTCGACGGAGGTCTCACGATCGGCGGGCACGGCAGCAGTCAAGCAGGCAAAGGGTCACCGCACCACCGCGGGGGAGGAGGCGGCCGGGCGGACGAGGACGGGCACGCCGGTCCCGTCGGCGGGGACCGTGTAGATCGCCTCGTCGCGGCCGTAGGCGACGGTCCGGTCGTCCAGCCACTGTGGCTGGTCGTCGAGATGCGCCGGGTCGGCCAGCCGCCAGCGGTCGCCGTCCCGGAACTCGTAGGCGACGCGGGTGCCGTCCGGAGCGAGCGACGGGCATTCGACGTTGCGCCGCAGCGTGGTCAGTGTCCGGCTCCGGAGGTCGCCCCGCACCAGCCAGGTGCCGCCCGCCGATCTGGCGGTGGCGTAGAACGTGCCGGCCCCGCTCAGATAGGAGTCCCCGGCGCGGAAGACCGTCCAGCCCACCAGCCGCCCGGACGGCGACACCCGGACCCGCGACGGCGTCCGCTCTGCGCGCCGCGATCGAGCGCAGCGCGCTGAGTCTCAACGAGATCAGCCGCCGTCTGCGCGCGGGGGAGACGCCGGTCAGCATCAGTGAGCTCGGTTACTGGCAGAACGGGGAGAACCGGCCCGAACGGGCCAGTTCGCTCGCCGCCGTCACCGCGCTGGAGGTCATTCTCGGCCAGCGACCCGAAACGTTCACCGGCCTGCTGGGCCCGCGGCGGCCACGCGGCAAGGTGAACCCGGAGGAACTCGACACTCCGCATCGGCTCTCGCGATACGTGTCGTTCCGTGTCGACGGTTGGCGGCCACGAGGAGTCGATGCGGGTCCGGCGGCTGATCCGCGCCGACCACGGCGGCACTTCCCGGTTCCTGTTCGTGATCCGCTGCTCCAGTCTCTCCCGGGAACCGGTGGTGCTGTTCACCGAGGGCTGCCGTCGTCGCGGTTCCGCGCGGATGTCCCGTCGTCCACCTGCGCCTTCGAACACTCAGATGGCCATCTTCCGGCCCGCGCGAGATCTGGCGCTGAGTATCGAGTTCGACCCCGGCTGCCTGCCCCGGCGCTGCGTCGCGTTCTTCCGGCCGCGCTGCGCCTCGCCGCCCGAAGAACGCGGAGAAGGCACCTTCGACCAGAAGACCCGCACTTTCCAGTTCATCACTCTCGACCCACTTCCCGGGCAATACGGAATTCGGTGGAGCTGGGCCTGAAACCACCCGGTCGGGGGTATTTCCGGATTCCGATTGTGTTCATCCGGTCGATGGGCATGAGAATCGCCCCCATGCGTGCAAGGCGATTCGCCTCCATTTCTGCCGGTGCCGCCGCCGCGGTGTGCGTGGCGGCTCTCGTGGTGACCGACGGCGCGGTCGCCGCCCCGTTGCCGGGCGGCCTGGGACCGTGTGTCGGTTCCGCCTGCCCCGGCAAATACCCGCCCGTGAACAACGGGGATTACGCGGGCCGGGACAATGGGATCAACGTTTATGTCGGCGGCGAATTCCAGGTACGGGAAGCGGCGGCGGAAGCCGAAGGCCGAGTCGTCGTCCTCGGCAATTTCGACATGGCGAAACGCGCGGGCGCGTCCGCCATCTACAACGTCGGCATCGCCGGTGTCGGATCACGGGTCCCGCCGCCGGACGGCGGCGACTTCCTGACCACCGGAGGCAACGTCAGTGTGGCCGCCGACCAGCGGCTGCTCGCCGACGGCGGCGTCGTCCGGCACGCGGGAACCGTCACCGGGACGGTGACCGGCACGCTCGAAAAAGACCCCGACGCGGCGAAACCCTATCTGGGCCTGCGCGAGGATCTTCAGGTGGCGAGCAAGTGCTACGCCCGGGAAGGCACCACGCCGCGTCCGGCCACGGGCACGGCACGCAACGAGGGATACCGCACCCTGTTCACCGGGGACGGGAAATCCGCGTTGCAGGTGTTCAACGTCGACTTCGATCTGACCGGGGCCACCGGCGGCATGCAGGGGATCGAGTTCGAAGGCATCCCGGCGGGCGCGACGATCCTGGTCAACATGGTGGGGGCCGCCCGGACGATCAACACCTACACGGGTGACCTGAACGACCAGGACCCGCTGAACAAGCTGCGGGACCGGCTCCTGTGGAACTTCCCGGACGCCACCAAGGTGAAGATCGCCGGCGGCGCCCAGTTCCAGGGGAGCGTCCTGATCGGCGAGCCGGGCAGCACCGCGACCGTCACCGCCTCCGGGATGAACGGCCGCTTCTTCACCACGGGCTCGCTGGTGCACAGCTCCGAGGCCACCGGTGGCGGCGGGCAGGAGTTCCACGCCTACCCGTTCAACGGCGACCTGCCCGAATGCGGGACCTCGCCGAGCGCGACGCCGAGCAGCTCGACGTCGTCGTCCTCCTCGTCGTCCAGCTCCACGAGCCCGACCACGACGAGCAGCAGTTCGACGTCACCGACCTCGACGTCACCGACTTCCAGCTCGCCGACGTC
The DNA here is from genome assembly GCF_040684635.1 of Amycolatopsis sp. NPDC089917. Taxonomy (NCBI): domain Bacteria; kingdom Bacillati; phylum Actinomycetota; class Actinomycetes; order Pseudonocardiales; family Pseudonocardiaceae; genus Amycolatopsis; species Amycolatopsis sp. NPDC089917. The sequence goes on from NZ_JBFBGL010000014.1 coordinate 29,061, forward strand.
GACCACTTCGTCGAGCGAGACGAGCAGCTCCTCGTCCAGCGCAACGTCGTCGAGTGCCCCGTCGTCGAGTGGCCCGTCGAGTGCTCCGTCGAGCAGCAGCGCCACCACGTCGTCGAGCCCGACCAGTTCGAGCAGCGCGTCGTCCAGCAGCACTTCGCCGACCACCAGCAGCTCGTCGAGCACGACACCGGGTCCCGGCGTGACCACGTACACGACGCCCGGCCAGCCGGGAGCGACCACTCCGGGCGGCGGGCCGACCGACAGCGGTCCGCTGGCCTCGACCGGTAGCGACATCCGCGGTCTGCTGGTGTCCGGCGGGTTCCTGCTGCTTCTCGGTGGCGCGCTGGTGGCCCTCACGATCCGGTCCAGGCGCCGCGAGTCCTAGGAGAGCCGGGCGAGCGCGGTCTCGATGACGTCGCGGCGGTCCGCCAGCAGCGCTTCTGCGGCTGTGCGGCCCGTCGCGGCCAGGTAGGCGTCGACGAGGCGGTTGCCGGCTGCGTATCCGGCGCCGGTCGGCAGGCCGACGGGAGTGCCGCCGTAGCGGGCGGCGGTCTCGTCACCGTGCACCCAGGCCGCGAAGTTCCGCATTCCGGTGATCTCCAGCCCGGAGACGACCTTCGCGAAGACCGCGTCGTCGTGCAGATGCGGCACGCCGATCCGGGCGTACCCGAGGTCGTCGCCGTACAGCTGGCGGGCGAACGCGTCGGCCAGCCCCTCGGACACGATCTGCTCGCCGACGGTGACCGTCGCCGGATCCCAGATCACGCCACCGGGGCTGTAGCGGAGGTTGTGGTTCAGCTCGTGGACCGCCGTGGCCTCCAGCCGCGCGAGATTCTCCGGATACGGCCAGAAGTTGAGGTGGATGTAGCCGGACACGCTGCCGTTCGCCGTCATCCCCAGGTTCGGGCCCATGAAGTGCCGGTCGCCGGGATCACCCAGCACGGTGAGGACGGTGATGTCCGGTACCGCGAGCCCGGGCGTCGCCGCGAGCTGCACGCTGACGGCGTCGTCGAGCGCCTGCTGGATGCGGTTCCAGGCGTCGGCCTGGTGCAGGGCTTCCAGCGCTTCGAGACAGCGCTCCTCGTCGCGGTCGAGCGGGAAGCCGGAACTCATCGCGTGCATCGCGGCGAGATCGACCTCGCCGGGGAAGTGGCGGTACATGCCCGCGGCGGGTTCGGCCATCGCCTTGAACAGCGCGACGCGGTCCGCTCGTGGCGCGCGCAGGATCCCGCGCATCGCGGGGTAGGTGTCGAGGACCTTGATCGTCATGGAAGTGACGGTAAAGCCTCCAGCGGGTGGAGACTCAAGGGTAAGATGGTCGGGTGCGAAAGGCGATCATGCGTGATCAGACGGCGAACTCGCGTGATCAGGCGACGTTCACCGTGTTCATGAAGCGACCCTGAGGCGGGACCGGGGAAAACCCCGGATGTCCCGAGCGCCGCCCGCTTCTAACGTCGTGATCATGATCCGACGGATACTGCTGACGCTGCTCGCCGGCGCGGCGGTCTTGCTCGTGCCCTGGACGGTCTACCTCGCGCACACGCTGCCCGACCGGTACGACACCGGGCAGTGGCGCGCGGCCTGGGTCGGATTCGACGTCGCGCTTCTGCTGTGTTTCGCGGCAGGAGCGTGGCTGGGGTTGCGACGCCGCCGGGCGGCCGTGCCGCTGTTGTCCGCGACGGCCGCGATGTTGTGCTGCGACGCGTGGTTCGACGTCATGCTCGGCTGGACGTCGGCCGAGCGGTGGGCGAGTGTCGCGCTCGCCGTGTTCGTCGAGATCCCGGTCGCGGTGCTGCTGGCGCTCGCCGCGCGGAGACTGCTGAGCAGCGCGATGCCGAAACGATCGGTGACCTTGCGCGACATCGCGATCCGCGAGGACCCGCGATACCAGCGCGTGGCGAAGGAGCTTCCGGCGGACGCCGACGAGATCGCGGGCAGGACGGGCCTGGCGCGGGCCGAAGTTGCCGAATGCCTGGAAACCCTGCAGGACAACGGATTCGTGCGTAGGGACCGGAAAGGGACCTGGATCTCGATCCAGCAGGACCTGCGTGAGCCGAGGCCGGACGACTACGACGGCGCGGACCGCGAGCGGGTCGCCGCGTTCCTCGACGCGAAATACGCGAACGAGCTCGCCCTGCTGTCCTGGGCGGCGCAGCATCGCGACGAGTTCGGTCCGTGGTCGACGGCCCAGCGCACTTCGACCCGGCTGACCGAGGAGGAACTCCGCGAACTGGACGCGGAGTACCGCGAGCTGATCACGCGGTACTGCCAACGCCGTCGGCGTCCGGCGGCGGACGAGAAGGAGCTCTCGGTGCGTTTCTACGCGTTCCCGCCGCCGGAGACCGTGCCGTCCTAAGGGTGCCGCCAGGCCAGGAACGTCTCCAAGGTGGTCAGCCGGTGTTCGCGCACGGCCAGTTCGATCTCCCCGGCGGGCGCGTTCCGGTCGAACAGGTCGAGGATCTTCTGGTGCTCCTGCACGGATTCGTGCGCGCGACCGGGGACGAAGCTGAACGTCGACGTGCGCAGCCCGGCCAGCCGGTTCCAGCCGCGATTGACCAGATCGAGTACCTGCGGATTCGGGCAGGTGCCGAACAGGACGCGGTGGAAGTCGCGGTTCAGCGCGGTGAACCGCGACGGTTCGAAGTTGTCCAGGCACGCGGTCAGTTCCGCGTTGAGCCCTTTGGCCTGGTCCAGCACCTCGCCGGGCAAGGACGGCGCCGCCAGAGCGGCGGCGTAGCCCTCGACCAGCGCGAGCGTCTGCATGGTGTGCTGATAGTCGCTCTCGTCGACCATCGCGACCTGAGCACCGATGTTGTGCTCGTAGGTCACCAGCCCCTCGGCCTCCAGCCGCCGGACCGCCTCCCGGACGGGCACCGTGCTGACCCCCAGTTCCAGCGCGATCTGCCCGAACACCAGCCGGTAGCCGGGGGAGAAGGTGCCGTCGTCGATTCTCGCCTTGATCCAGTGATAGGCGATCTGCGACTTGCTCTTCGCGGTCGAGTTCACCGCGTCGCCAGCGGTCACGAGTAGTTCAGCCAGACTGATTTGATCTCGGTGTACGCGTCGATGGCCCACGGTCCCATCTCGCGGCCCCAGCCCGACGCCTTGTACCCGCCCCACGGCGCGGCCATGTCCGGGATCGGCGGCATGTTGACGAACACCGCGCCCGCCCGGATACCGTTGGCGAACCGCTGCGCGACGCCGATGTCGCGGGTCCACACGGTGGCCGCGAGCCCGTATTCGGTGTCGTTGGCGCGGGCCAGCAGTTCGTCCTGATCGTCGTAGGCGGTGACGGCGAGGACCGGGCCGAAGATCTCCTCGCGCATGATCGTCATGTCGTCGGCGACGCCGGCGAACAGCGTCGGCTTGTAGAAGTAGCCGTCGCGGTCGAGGGTCTGCCCTCCGGTGACGAGGTCCGCGCCCTGTTCGCGACCGGTCGAGACGAGGAAGTCCACGTGCTCGCGGTGCTTCGCCGACACGAGGGGCCCGAGCTGGGTCGACTCGTCCAGGCCCGGTCCGAGCTTGAGGCCTTCCAGCCCGGTGGCCAGCTTCGCGACGAACTCCTGTTCGCGCTTGCGGTCCACGAAGAACCGGGTGTATGCGGCACAGACCTGCCCGCTGTTGAGCGTGGCGCCCGCGAGGTTGCCCGCGACGGCGGCGTCGATGTCGGCGTCCCCAGCGATGATGCTGGGCGCCTTGCCGCCCAGTTCGAGGGTGAGGCGTTTGAGGTTCGACTCCGCGCTGGCCGCCGTGATCAGCTTCCCGACCGCGGTCGAGCCGGTGTAGGACAGGTGGTCGACGTCGCCGTGCCCGCTCAGCAGCGCGCCCACCGAACCGTCGCCGGTGACCAGGTTGACCACCCCCGGCGGGAACCCGGCCGCTTCCACCAGCTCGACCAGCCGGATGCTGGTCAGCGGCGTGACCTCGCTGGGCTTGATCACCACGGTGTTGCCGGTGGCCAGTGCGGGCGCGAGCTTCCACACCAGGATCATCAGCGGGAAGTTCCACGGCGTGATCAGCGCGTTCACCCCGACCGGCTCGCGGCGGGTGTAGTGCAGCGTGTCCGGGAAGGACACCGGGTTGGTGGTGCCCTGGATCTTGGTCACCCAGCCCGCGAAGTACCGCAGGTGCTCGGCCGCGCCGGTGACGCTGACCTGGCGCGAGATGCCGATCGGCTGGCCCTGGTCCTTCGTTTCGAGCGCGGCGAGCTCCTCGTGGTGCTCGTCGACCAGCGCCGCGAGCTTGAACAGCAGCGCGGCCCGCTGGACCGGCAGCAGTCCCGCCCAGGCGGGATCGTTCAGGGCCTTCCGGGCGGCGCCGACGGCGGCGTCCACGTCGGCGGCCGACGCGGTCCCGACTTCCTCGATCACCTGGCCCGTGGCCGGATCGTACGTCGGCAGCGAACCGCCTCCGGCGGTGGTCCACTGTCCGTCGATGAACAGGCGTGTGGCCATGGCTAGCTCCTCCTCGACCGGTGTGTGATCGAGTATCGGGCGACACGACGTCCCCGGTCTTGCCCGCCAGGGCACGCCGATTGTCGGCCAGCGAACCGAATCCGCCGGACCTCGTCGCGCCTTGCGAGGGTGGGGGACATGGACGTCATCGTGGTGGGAGCGGGTTCGGCCGGTTCGGTGGTCGCCAGGAGACTGGCCGACTCGGGAGCTTGGGTCACCCTGCTCGAAGCGGGCGGGCCGGACACCAACCCGGCCATCCACGACCCTTCGCGGGCCGGGGAGCTGTGGCACGGCCCGGAGGATTGGGACTACTACACCATGCCGCAGCCGCACGCGGCCAACCGGCGGTTGCATCTGCCGCGTGGCAAGGTGCTCGGCGGATCGCACGCGCTCAACGCGATGATCTGGGTGCGCGGCGCCCCCGCCGACTACGACGGCTGGGATCTGCCCGGCTGGCGGTGGGACGACGTCCGCCCGGTGTTCGAACGGATCGAGAAGGATCTGCTCGACGTCGTGCCGAACGAGCCCCTGCACCCGATCCAGCAGTCCATTGTGGACGCCGCGGTGCAGATCGGCCTGCCGTTCAACCCGGACTACAAAGGCGACGAGCTCGACGGCGTCTCGGTGCAGCGCGTCACCACACGGGGCGGCAAACGGCTCAACACCTGGCTCGCGTACGGGCGGCCCGCCGCGGACCGGATGACCGTCCACACGGGAGCGCTCGTGCACCGGTTGCTCATCGAGGGCGACAAGGTGACCGGTGTGCTGGCCGAGGTCGACGGCGAACTGCGGAAGGTCTTCGCCGACGAGGTCGTGCTCGCCGCCGGCGCGCTGGCCTCACCGGCGATCCTGCTGCGCAGCGGCGTCGGCCCGATCGACGAACTGGAAGTGCACGGCATCGACGTCGTCGCCGAGCTGCCGGGAGTCGGGAAGAACCTGCACGACCATCTGCTCTCGCCGGTCATCTTCGCGACCGACCGCCGCCGGGTCGACCCGCCGGCGCCCGGCCGTTCGGTCACGCAGACGCATCTGTTCTGGCGCAGCCGTCCCGGGCTGGAGGTGCCCGACACCCAGCCGATCCACTTCAGCGTGCCGATGTACAAGGAGTGGATGACCGGCCCGGAGACCGGGTTCTCGCTGATGGCGGGCATGGTCACGCCGCGCAGCAGGGGCAGTCTCCGGCTTTCGGGGCCGAGCCCGCTCGACGAGCCGCTGATCGACCTCGCCGCGCTGGAGGATCCGGCCGACTTCGAAAGCCTGGTCGCTTCGGTGGAGCAGTGCCGGGAGATCGGCAGGGCGCCCGCGCTGGCGGAGGATTGGGGTGCCCGCGAGCTGTACCCGGGACCGGGAGCCGACGTCCGTGAGTACGTCCGGCGGACCGCGATCACCTACCACCACCAGGTCGGGACCTGCCGGATGGGCACCGACGCGGACTCCGTGGTCGACCTGGAGCTCGCCGTGCACGGGCTGAGCGGGCTCCGCGTCGCCGACGCGTCGGTGCTGCCCCGGGTGACCACGGGCAACACCAACGCGCCGGCGGTGCTGGTCGGCGAGCAGGCCGCTCGGTTCATGCTCGGCCGATAGTGCGGCGCAGCCAGGAGGCCCGGGCGGCGCGTGCGGCCCGGGCCACCTCGCTGTCCGGGGCGAACCGGTCGAAACCGTGGTACGCGCCCGCCCAGACGTGCAGTTCGGTGGGCACGCCCGCCTGCCAGAGACGTCGCGCGTAGTCGACGTCCTCGTCGCGGAAGATCTCGGCCGCGCCGACCTCGATGAAAGCGGGCGGGAGCCCGGTGAGGTCGTCCGCGGTCGCCGGGACCGCGTACGGCGAGGTCTGCCCGTTCAGGAGGGATCGCCAGCCGAACTCGTTGGCTTCGCGTCCCCACACGCCGCGTTCCGCGAACTCCAGGGTGGACGCCGAGTCGTTGCGGCTGTCGATCATCGGGCACAGCAGCAGCTGACCGGCCAGCGCCGGACCACCGCGATCCCTGGCCAGCAGGGCGATTCCCGCGCTGAGCCCGCCACCCGCGCTGCCGCCGCCGACGATCAGCCGCTCCGGATCGAAACCGAGTTCGGCGGCGTTCTCGACCATCCACGTCAGGCCCGCGTAGCAGTCCTCCAGCGGGGCCGGATGCGGATGCTCGGGGGCGAGCCGGTAGTCCACGGTCACCGCGACGAAGCCGAACTCCTCGACCAGCGCGACCATCCGCGGCAGATCGGCGAACCGGTTGTCCAGCACCATGCCGCCGCCGTGGATGTTGTAGAACCCCGGCGCGTCCCGGGCGTCCCGGGGCTTGACGACGGTGACGACGACGTCGGTCCCGGGCACCCGCCGGTCTTCCCAGACGAGATCCCGTTCGCCGATCGCCTCGGCACAGCTCAGGTTCGTCTCGGCCATGACCCGCCGCATGACAGCCAGTGATTCCGCGCTCAACGGCGGTCCGGAGGGCAGATCCTTGAGCGCTTCGGCGAGCTCGGGGTCGAAGGCCGTCACGGTCCCTCCGGGTCGACGATGTCCTGGTCCGCCCAGTGCGGCTCGACGAGGGCGCGGAGTTCTTCGGCGCCCACGCGCTCGACGAGGTCGACCGCGCCCAGGTTGTCCTTCAGTTGCTCGGTGCTCGTGGCGCCGAAGAGCGTGGTCGTGTTGGCCGGGTGGGTGAGGGTGAAAGCCAGGCACAGCTGGGCCGGCGTCGCCTTCAGTTCGGTCGCGATCTTCGCCAGATAGGGGGCGGACGCGGCGATGCGCTCGCGGATGTCGCCGGGGTCGCGGCCGACCTGGCGCGCGCCGCTGTTCTTGCCCAGCAGGACACCGCCTTCGAAGATGTCCGAAGACTGCAGCGTCACCCCGAGTTCGCCGAAGACCTTCTTGAAGGGCTCACCGTCCGGAATGGACCGGCGGGCGACGCTGTACTTCAGCTGCGCGATCGCGGGACCGGGTACGTTTTCCGCCGCGGCGAAGTCGTGCAGGGCCTGGATCGTGGTGGCCGACCAGTTGTTCACGCCCCACTGCCGGATGAGCCCGGCCTCGCGGAGTTCGTTCAGATCCAGCACCAGCCGGTGCAGATCCGTGTCGTCGCGCCGGAGATCGCCCAGCACCACCAGATCGGCGTGCTCGACGCCCGCGCGGAACAGCGCGTTGTCCAGCTGGTCGCGGAGGTTGTGCTCCGGGTAGCCCTCCAGCCAGAGCTTGGCCGAAAGCAGGTAGTCCTCCCGGCGGAGCCCCGCCGCGCGGACCATCGCGGAGAACAGCACGTCGGTGTAGACCGGGGTGGCGCCGGGGAATCCGTAGACGCCGACGTCGAAGAGCGTGATCCCGGAATCGACCGCCGTGCGGACCAGGTTCACGGCCTCACGGAAGTCCATCCGGTCGTAGGTGTGCCAGGAGCCGAGCGAGAGCACGCCGGTGAGCGGTCCGTCGCGGCCGATCCGGCGCTGGGGGATGACGGGCATGAGATCTCTCCTAGGGAAGGCGGGGATCGATGACGGCTTTGAGTTCGCCGAGCCGCGACATCGACTCGACGCTCTCGGACGCTTCGGAAAGCCCGACGGGCGCGCTGAACAGGTCGTCCCAGGGCAGGCGATCAGCGAACGTGCGGAAGAAGTCCACCGAGCGGTGGTAGTCGGCGATGTCGCCGTTGAGCGACCCGACGACCGTGAGTTCCTTGCCCATCACGGTGCCCAGTGCCACGGGGGAGGGCATGGGGCCGGTGGAACCGACGATGGCGATCGTGCCGCGCTGGGCGGCGAAGGACACGGCCTCTTCGCCGATGGTCGGCCCACCGGCGAAGTCGAAGACATGGTCGGCGCCGCGGCCACCGGTGAGTTCCTTGACCCGCTCGACGCGGTCTTCGACGGTGCCGTCGACCGGGATCGTCGCAGTCGCGCCGAAACGCTCGGCGGTCTCCAGGCGGTCGGCGGGGCCGCCGATGGTGATCACGTCACCCGCGCCGGAGATCCGCGCGACGGCGGTGGCGAACACGCCCAGCGCGCCGGCGCCCTGGACCACGACCGTCGCACCGGGACGGATCCCGCCGGACCGGGAAACGGCCCGCAGCACGGTCTTTCCCGCGCAGCCGGACATCGAGGCCCAGGTGTCCTTGACGTCGTCCGGCAGGAGGAGCTTGGCCGCGCCGGGAGTCACGTAGCAGTACCGGACGAGACCGCCGGTGGCGTACGGGAAGACGTCGGAACGCTGGAGGAAGCCGTAGCCGCGCTTCTCGCAGGCGACCGGTTCGCGCAAGATCGTGCAGCCGTAACACTTTCCGCACGTCGACTCGGACCAGCCGATGCGGTCGCCCTCGGCGATCTCCCGGCCGAGGGTGTCGGTGGTGCCCGGTCCGACGGCCACCACCTCGCCGACCATTTCGTGGCCCAGCACCATCGGGAGCATGCCGGGGAAGGTCATCTGGCCGGACCAGATGTGCACGTCGGTGCCGCACAAGGTGGTGCAGGTGATCCGGACCAGCGCGGCGCCTGGTTCGGGCTCCTCCGGCAGCGGTAGTTCCCGCAAGGTGAGCGCGGAGCCGTGTTCGGTGAGCACCGCCGCTTCGGTTCTGTTGACCATCTTTTTAGTCTACAGTCGTAGGAGAAAAAGTCCAGATCCTGGAGGAACCATGCCGTCGCAACGTATTCGCCCCGCTTCACTCGTGGTTCGCGGCGGTCCCGTGCTCACCTTCGACCCGGCGGGCACCGTCGTGCAGGCGATGGCCGTGCGCGACGACCGGATCGTCGCCGTCGGCGACGTCGCCTTGGATCACATCGGCCCGGAGACCGAGGTGATCGACTTGGCGGGGAGGACCGTTCTTCCCGGCGTCAACGACGCCCATCTCCACGCGACCTGGCTCGGTGCCCGGTGGCCGAACACGCTCATCGGTGCCTCCGGATTCGCCGGGGGAGAAGAGAAAACGGTGCGGACCGCCGCCGAACGGCGGGCCGCGATCCTGCGGGCGGGTGACCTGTGCGCGTCACTCGGCATCACGAGCTACACCGAGCCCGGCCTGGGACCGGGGGAGACGGGATGCTTCGGCGCCGAGGTCCTGGAGGAGTACGCGGCGCTGGCCGCGGAAGGACTCCTGCGCGCGAGGGTGACCGCACTGCGGCTGTTCGGCCTGCTCGACGGAGCCAGCTCGCTGGCGGACTTCCAGGCCGGTCTGGCCACACCGTCACCGGACGCGGATCCGTTGTGGCTCACCGTGCCCGGTGTGAAGATCTTCGCCGACGGCATCCCGCCGATGCGGTCCGCGTGGACGCATCACTGCTACGCCGACGGTTCGCACGGCGCGTTGCTCGTCGACGGCGCCGACGATCCGGATCGCGCGGGCAACCTCGCCGAGATGATCCGGCTAGCCCATGACGCGGGAATGGTGGTCGCCGTGCACGCCACGGGCGATCGCAGCATCGAGGCCGCGCTCGGCTCGCTTCGCCGGGGAGATCACCTGGTGCACGGGGATCTGGTGACGGAGGAGCAGCTGGCGCGGATGGCTTCGGCGGGAGTCGGCCTGACCACTCAGCCCGCGATCGCGGTGGCGATGCGGGGAATGCTGACGGACGCTCTCGGTGCCGAGGTCGGCGCCCGCGCCTGGCCGCTGGCGCAGATGCTGGACTCGGGTGTCCCGCTGACGTTGAGCAGTGACGCGCCGGTGGTCACCCCGGACTGGCGGGTGCATGTCGCCGCGGCCGCCGGGATGCTGGAAGCGTCCGAAATGGACGCCGGGCTGATGGAACGGTTGCTGCGTTGCTACACGGTCGCGGCCGCCGAGCAGGACGGCGCGGCGGAGTGGAAGGGCTCGCTGACCGTGGGCCGGGTCGCCGACTTCTGCGTGCTGGCGGCGAATCCGCTCGAAGTCGCGTTCGCGGACCTGCCGGACGTCGGTGTCGAACTCACCGTGTCCGGCGGCCGCGTCGTGTACTCAGGTGAGCAGTTGCCCGCCGTCGACCTGGAGGCTCACCCCGGTGAGATGGCCGGCGTCGGCGGAGGCGAGGAACAGGACTGACGGCACCACGTCGGCGACGGAAGCGATGGTTCCCAACGGAATCCTCGCTTCCCAAGCCGCGCGGGCGGCGGTGTCCGAAGCGAAACCGGCGGTCATCGGGGTCAGCACCGGACCGGGGGCGACGGCGTTGACCCGGATGCCGTGCGGGGCCAGTTCGAGCGCGGCCGAGCGGGTGAGCGCCTCGACCGCGGCCTTGGTGGCCTCGTAATGACCGAGCCCGGGGGTCGGCTGCCGGGCGCCGATGGAGGTGATGTTGACGATGGCACCCCGGGTCCCGGCTTCCAGCATGTGCGCGCCGACCGCGCGCGTCATCAGGAAGGTGCCGCGGAAATTCACCCGCATGCACAGGTCGAAGACACCGATGTCCAATCCCACCAACGGTCCGCCGCCTCCGGCGAGGCCGGCGTTGTTGACCAGGACGTCCACCGCGCCGAACCGTCCGGTGATCAGCTTGAGCGCCGCGTCGACCGAGCCGGGGTCGGAGATGTCGAGTTCCACGTGCTCAGCGCCGAGCTCCGCGGCCAGTTCGTGGGCCGCGCGCGCGTCGACGTCGGCGATGACCACGCGGTCGCCCGCGGACTGGAAGGCTTCGGCGACTCCGCGGCCGATGCCACTGGCGCCGCCGGTCACCACTACGAGTCTCTTGTTCATTCTACGATCGTAGACTAAAACTGGTTTCCGTTGCCAGAGAAAGGAAAACTCGTGCACGAGAAGCAGAACGGACTGGGCTTCGCCACTTCGGCGCTGAGCCTGGGATCCTGGAACACCTGGGACCGCATGGAGTTCGACGACGCGGTGCGCCTGATCCGGCGCGCGATCGACGCCGGGGTCACGCTGTTCGACGTGGCCCACTACAACATGGGGCCGCATTCCGAGCAGTCGCGCACGGATCTCCTGTTCGGCGAGGCCATCCGCGCGGCCGGGATCAAGCGCGACGAATACCAGCTGTGCGGGAAACTCTGGCTCTGGGACTACCCGAACACCGGATTCGCCGAGCAGCTCACGACCTCCTTCGACCGCGTCGGTGTCGATCGCGCGGAAGCCGTCGTCGTCGGCGATTACTTCGAACGGCCGGACATCCCGCGGATCGTCACCGAGGTGGCCGAACAGATCCGCCTCGGAAAGTTCGACGTCTGGGGTGTCAACAACTGGCAGGCCGCCGATCTCGATCGCGCGCTGGAGTTCGCCGCCGCCGAAGGACTTCCGGCGCCGGCCTTCGCTCAGCTGAAGTACAGCGTCGCGCGGCGTTCCATGGCGGAAGGTCCTTTCTACGGCGCGCATTTCGAGGCCGGACGGCTGACTTTGCAGGCGTCGGACATTTTCGAGGGTGGCGTGCTGCTCGGCAAGACCCCGGAACGGAAGATCGGCGCGGACATGGGCGGGATCCGGGAGGCGATCCGCGATGCGGCCGCGCGGGTCGCGTCGGTGGCGGGGGACTTCGGGGTGAGCTCGTCGCAGCTGTCTCTGGCGTTCTGCCTCGCTTACGCGCCGGTGGCGAACGTGCTTTTCGGGGTGAGCCGGATGGCCCAGCTGGAGGACAATCTGGGCGCCGTCGAACTGGCCGCTTCTCACGGTGCGGAGATCCGGGCGGCTCTGGAGGATCTCTGGCTGGACCGCTCTGTCGCCGCCGATGGCACCTTCTGACCCCCTTCCGGGCGGGGTATCGGCCGGGCCGTCGGTGGCCGCCGTGCCGAGGCCCGCAGGGCGGGTCGGCGGACGTGCGCCGGGCAATGGTCGCGCGGCCTGGGGAGCGACAGTGCCCTTGAACGTTCGTGAGCACCTGGTGGTGACCCCGCCTTGAACCAGGGAAATGTCATGAAAGGGTCGTTCAGGACGTTTTCCGTCCTGAACGACCCTTTCATGACATCCGGCGCAGGTATGACAGCCGGACGCGCGCCGAACCAGCGGTAACGCTATGAACGGTCCTTTCCTTGCAAAATTCGCAAGGAAAGGACCGTTCATAGCGCGCGTCGGGGCAAGTCTCAGGCCAGGAACTCCAGCACGGCCGCCTTGAATTCCGCACTCCGCAGCGCCCCGCCGTGGTCCCCGGGCACTCGCACCAGCGAAGCCTCCGGCACCAGTTCGACGAGGGTCTCGATGCCCTGGCTCACCGGGTCGTCCACGCCCGCCACGAACCGGGTCGGAACGGAGACGGCACCGGCGACAGGCGCGAAAGGCTCCTCGCGCAGATCCTCGACGCACCGGGCGAGCGCGGCGGGATTCCGCCCCGGCGTGGTGATCATGTGCGCGATCATCCCCGTCAGCGGATCCGAGGGCGCCTTGCCGCCTTCGGCGAACGCCAGCGCCGCCGCGACGTCGACGGCGCCGAACGGCTCGAACGGGCTCAGCCCCGCGAGCACGAGCCGCCGGACCGGGGCCTGCGCGGGCAGTTCCCAGGACAGCCGGGCGCCGAGCGAATATCCGACGACGTCCACTTCGGACAGACCGATGACGAGCCGCGACAGCTCGGCCGTGATCGCGGCGGCTCCCAGCGAACCCGACGGTGCCGGGCTGGAGCCGTGCGCCGGCAGATCGGGTACGAGCACCTCACGACCCGCGGCGGTGAGCGCGGCGGGCCACCCTGTGGTGATCCAGTCGGTGTGCCCGTCGGAGGCGAATCCGTGCACCAGAAGGACAGGCGGTCCCGAAACGGTTTCGGGGGCGAATCGGCGCACGGCCAAGGAAGTAGTGGCAGACAACGGAATCCTTTCTCAGCTGGCGGAGGGACGGCGGGTGCGCAGGCGCTGCATCTCGCTCAGCGTCCGCGCGCGGGCGTCGACGGCGATCCGCAGCGACGATCCGATGAGGTTCAGCAGGAACACGCAGACCATGATCGTCACGCCGGGCGCGATCACCAGCCAGGGCGCCTGCACCAGGTACGACCGGCCTTCGGCGATCATGTTGCCCCAGGTCGGGGTCGGGGGAGCGATGCCGAGACCGAGGAAGCTCATCGCACCGTCGACCAGCATCGCCGCCGCGGACAGGATCACGACCTGCACCAGCGCCAGCGGCAGCACGTTCGGGAACACGTGCACGACGAGGATCTTCCACTTGCTCATCCCCGACACCCGGGCCGCGCCGATGTAGGCCCGGCCGGCGATGCCGAGCACGCGGCTGCGGATGACGCGGGCGGTGAACGGGGTGAAGATCACCGTCAGCGCGATCAGCTCGGTCCAGATGCTCGCGCCGAGCGAGATCGCCAGCGCCATCGCGAGGATGATCGCCGGGAACGACATCCAGGCGTCCATCACCCGCATCAGCACCGCGTCGGCCGCGCGGAAGAACCCGCTGATCAGCCCGATCACCAGGCCGGTGAAGGCCGCGCACAGGGTGATCAGGGCGGACAGCCCGAGCGACGCCCGTCCGCCCGAGACCAGCCGGGCCAGCACGTCACGGCCGAACGAGTCCGTGCCGAGGAGATGCTCGCCGGACGGCGGCAGCAGCCGGTTCACCGGATCGGTCGCGCTGACGCTGGGCAGGAAGAACGGCAGGACGATCACGGTCAGGACGATCAGCGCCAGCACCGCGCTGGTGATCACCAGCATCCGGTTGCGCCGGAACACCTTGGCCGCGCGACCGGCCGGGGGCTTCTCCCGCACCGGCGACGTCTTTTCGATCAGTGCCACGCTCACGAGACACGCACCTTCGGGTCGAGCAGCGCGTACGACAGGTCGACCAGCAGGTTGACCAGCACGAACAGCACCGCGACGAACAGCGTCACACCCTGGATCAGCGGGAAGTCGCGAGTGGACACCGCGCCCATCAGCAGATGGCCCAGCCCGGGCACCACGAAGATGGATTCGATGATCACGATCCCGCCGACCAGCATGGCGAAGTTGCTGCCCAGCTGGGTGATCAGCGGCATGAGCGCGTTCGGCAGCACGTGCTTGGTCATGACCTGCCGCTCGGACAGCCCCTTGACCCGCGCGGTGCGCAGATACGCCAGCGGCAGCTCACCGAGCAGGCTTTCGCGCAGGGTGAGCACGAACAACGCGGTCTGCCCGATGACCAGCACGGTCAGCGGCAGCACCAGCGCGGGCACCGCCGTCGCCGGATCGGTGAACAGGTTTTCGTAGCCGCTGGACGGGAACCAGCGCAGCGTCACCGAGAACACCAGCACGAGCATCAGTGAGATCCAGAAGTCCGGCATCGCCATGCCGAGCGCGGAAAGCCGGTCCAGCGCCCGGGCCACGGGGTTGCGCGGCGACACGGCCTGCCAGGAGGTGATCGCGACCGAGAGGAAGAAGCTGATCACCGTGGACAGCACGGCCAGGGTCAGCGTCGGCAGGATGTGGTCGGCGACCACACCCAGCACCGGCGCGTGATAGGTGATCGACGTGCCGAAGTCGCCGTGCAGCACGTTCCCGGCCCAGCTGAGGTACTGCTCCCACAACGGGCCGTTCAGCCCCATGCTCTCCCGCAGTGCGTCCACATCGGACGGTCGCGCGGTCGGGCCGAGGATCGCCTGCGCCGGATCGCCGGGGATCAGCCGGATGACGAAGAACATCATCGTCCCGACGATCACCAGGATGATCACCAGATCGCGCAGCCTGCGCAGCAGCAGACCGGTCATGACGCCAGCCAGGTGTTCCAGAGGACGCGGTAGAAGTCGCCGTAGCCCTTGAGCTTGGGGGAGTAGGCCGCGTACAGCCTGGACTGGCTCAGGGTGATCACCGACAGCTGCTTCCAGGTGAACGCCTGCAGCTTGTCCACGACCGCCTTCGCCTGCTCAGGCGTCGTCGAGGCGTTGTACTCCGCCATCAGCCCGTCGAGCTCGGGCGAGGCCGAACCGTTCAGCGTGCCCAGGGTGAGCGCGGGCATCTGTGCGGGCGAGGTCAGCGCCGAGTCGAAGAACAGCGTGGTGATGTCCCAGCCGCCCGGTTCCTTGGTCAGCGTGCCGAGCATGGTGGCGAAGTCGAAGGTGTCGATCTTGGTGTTGATGCCGATCTTCGACAGGCTGTCCTGGATCAGCACGGCCCACTTGCCGAACTCCGGGTACGAGTTCGTGGTGACGATGCGGATCGTCGCGCCGGCGGTGATCCCGGCCTCGGCCAGCAGCTGCTTCGCCTTCTCCGGGTCGTGCTTCTTGTAGACGTCTTCGCCCGCGGTGGAATAGAACTGCTTGTTGTCCGGCGAGGCGAAGGCACCGGTCTCGAGGGTGAGGTCCTTGCTGCCGCCGGTGGCCGCGTTGATCGCGGGCTTGTCGAGCAGCAGGTTCAGCGCTTCGCGGGCCCGGGGGTCGGCGAACTTCGAACCGGTGTTGAAGTTCGG
This sequence comes from Amycolatopsis sp. NPDC089917, assembly GCF_040684635.1. Classification (NCBI taxonomy): domain Bacteria; kingdom Bacillati; phylum Actinomycetota; class Actinomycetes; order Pseudonocardiales; family Pseudonocardiaceae; genus Amycolatopsis; species Amycolatopsis sp. NPDC089917. The sequence continues at coordinate 44,776 of NZ_JBFBGL010000014.1, forward strand.
GATCACGACGTTGTCGTTGCCGCCGGGCAGGTTGTGCACGACCACGGCCGGGTTGTTGCGCAGCGTCTCGTACTGGTCGTTGGTGGGCATGATGTGGTCCCACTGCCCTGTCTGCAGGCCGTTGATCAGCGCGTCCTGGTCGGAGACCACCTTGTAGGTCACGGTGTCCAGGTACGCGTGCTTGGCGCCCGCCTGACCGCCCCAGTCCTCCTCGGAGCGGGACTTGTAACCGGAATACTTCTCCAGCACCAGCTCACGGCCGATGTCCCAGCTCTTCAGCTTGTACGGCCCGGTGCCGATCGCCTTGTCCTGGGCGAACCCGGTCGGCGCGGCCCCGGCGAGGTTCTTCGCCTCGTAGATCTCGGTGCCCGCGCCGGCGAGCTCGTTGATCAGCGGGTACCGCGGCTGCTTGAGCTTGATGGTCACCGTCGCCGGGTCGGTCGGCGTGATCGCCTCGATGTCCGGGGTGACCAGCTGGCCGGTGCGGTGGACCTGCTGCCAGCGCTTCAGGCTCGCCACGACGTCCTCGGACGTCAGCGGGTTGCCGTCGTGGAAGGTGACGCCCTGGCGCAGCTTGAAGGTGTAGGTGAGCCTGTCCGGGCTGGTGGTGTAGTCGTCGACCAGCATGGGCCGGGAGGTGAAGCTCCGGTCCACCTCGAACAGCTTCTCGTACATCATGTTGCCGATGTGCGCGGTCACCTGGCCGGGGTTCGCGACCATGTCGAGCGACTGCGGGTCGGTGGGGACGGCGACGTTGAGGTTGCCGCCGGGCTTCGGCGGCCCGTCCGCGGCCGCGCCGCCGCCTGCCTGCCCTCCCATGCACGAGCTGAGCAGCAGGACGGTCGCCAGGCCGAGGGCGGCCGAGGTCAGGGTTCGTCTCATGGGTTCCGCACTCCAGTGTGGGGGTGGGCGGGCAGTTCGGGGTTCGCCGCGAGGAGGCGGCGGGTGTAGTCGTGCCGGGCGCGGAGCCGGATCTCGTCCGGCTCGCCGATTTCGATCAGTTCGCCCCGGTACATCACGCCGACGCGGTCGGCGACCGAGAGCACGAGGCTGAGGTTGTGCGTGATGAACAGGAAACTGAGCGCGCGGGTGCGCCGCAGTTCGAGCAGCAGGTTCATCACCTGGCCCTGCACCGAGACGTCGAGCGCCGAGGTGGGCTCGTCGGCGACGATGAGGTCGGGTTCCGCGGCGATCGCGCGGGCGATCGAGACGCGCTGGCGCTGCCCGCCGGACAGCTGCGACGGCAGCTTCTTCGCCGTGTCCGAGGGGAGACCGACCTCGTCGATCAGCTCGGTGACCCGGCGGTCCAGCTCGGCGCCGCGGAGGCCGGTGAGCTCCCGCAGCGGTTCGGCGATGATCCGGGCGGCGCTGTGCCGGGGATCGAGCGAACTCTGCGGATCCTGAAAGATGAGCTGCGCGCGGCGGCGGAAGGCGCGCTCGTCCCCGTCGAGCCCGGTGGACGTGCAGCGGTGCTCACCGAAGGCGATGGTGCCCGAAGTCGGCGGCTCCAGCGCGCTCACCAGACGGCCGAGCGTGGTCTTGCCCGAGCCGGATTCCCCGACCAGGCCGAAGAACTCGCCCGGTGCGATCTCCAGCGAGACGTCCTTGACCGCGTGCACCTCGGGTTCGCGGTTCAGCGAGAACCGGCCCCGGCGTCCGTACACTTTGGACACCGAATCGATGACGAGCGCGGTGCCCTCGCCGGCGTTCTCCGTCGTGGCGCGGTCGAGGGTCCTCGTCTCGGTCGCGATCGCCGAGTCGCCCTTCATCGCGGCTTCGAGCAGCGCTTCGGAGATGGTGGGGAACCCGTCGCGTCTGCTCACCCCGAGTTTCGGGACACAGTCGAGCAACGCCTTGGTGTAGGGATGCTTCGGCTTGTGCAGAATGTCCTCTTTGGACCCGAGTTCGACCAGCTCGCCCCGGTACATCACCGCGATCCGGTCGGCCACCTGCGCGGCCACGCCCATGTCGTGCGTGATGAAGACGCAAGCGGTGCCGTGGTCGCGGCGGACGCGGTCGAACAGGGTGAGGATCTCCGCCTGCGTGGTCACGTCCAGCGCCGTGGTCGGCTCGTCGGCGATCAGCAGGCTCGGATCGGCCATCAGCGCCAGCGCGATCATCACGCGCTGCTGCATCCCGCCCGACATCTGGTGCGGGTACAGGGAAAGCACCCGGTCGGTGTCGGTGAGGCCGACCTCCTTCAGCAGGCCGCGGGCCTTCGCCTCGGCCTCGCGGTGCAACGGCGTGCCCTTGCGCGCCGCCTGGCGCGGCAGGGAACCGGGCTTGCGATAGGCCTCGATCAGCTGCTTGCCGACGCGCTGACTCGGATTGAGCGAATCCAGTGCCTCCTGGAAGATCATCCCGATCCGCGGGCCGCGGTACGCGCGCATCTCGTCGGCGGAGAGGCGCGTGAGATCGACGTCGTCGACGGTGATCTCACCGCGGGTGAACACCGGCGCGACGAACTCCAGTAACCGGATGATCGACAAAGCCGTCACCGTTTTACCGCTGCCGGATTCGCCGACCACGCAGAGTGTCCGGCCTTGTTCGAGGTCGAACGAAAGTTCGCGCACCAGTTCGCGTTCGGTTTCGTCGGCGATGACGCCGACGGTCAGTTCTCGTAATTCGAGCAGGGTCATGAATCCCCTTTCCCGTGCCCGCCCGAAGCGGACCGCACTGCCGGGGAACGGGCCTCCGGCGGGGGTAGTTCTACGCATGTTGACACTGGGCGGGGGTGCTGTCAATGGGTATATTCTACGAATGTAGGAAGTTGATATCCGGCAGGTTTTTCCTGGTGGTGGGCGAAAACTTGCACTGGATTCTTTTGTCTACGTCTGTAGACTCTCGGCCGAAACGAGCTAAGGAGGACACCCTTGAGCGGGTCGACCAAGACTGCCGGTCCCGAGCGGATCGTGGACATCGCCGTGGGCTACATGGCGGCCAAGCAACTGTTCGCGGCGAGCCGGATCGGCCTGTTCACCGCCCTCGCCGACGGGCCGCTGACGGCCGGTGAGCTGGCGGGGAAGACCGGGAAACCGGAGAAGATCACCAGGATCCTCGGTGACGCCATGTCATCGCTCGGCCTGCTGTCCCGTGTGGACGGACGGTACGAGCTGGCCGCGGACGCGGCGGAGTACCTCGGCGGCGGGGAGCTGGACCTGGCGCCGTTCTTGACCTTCCTGGACTCGATCAGCTACCCGCATTGGTTGCAGTTCGGTCACACGGCCGACACCGGCGAACCCGGCAAACTGGAGATGGACGACGCGCGCTGGGGCACTTTCATGTCCGGCGTGATGACCTACAACGCCCTGCACGCCAAGATGCTGGCCGGCGCGTTCGATTTCGGCTCCCATCGAAAGCTTCTCGACCTCGGCGGGCTTTCGAGCGCGTTCGCGGTCGAAGCCATGAAGGCCAACGAAGAACTGAACACGACGTTCGTCTTCGATCCGGGCTTCACCGAGTCGGTCACCACCGCGGCCGCCCTGGCGGGTCTCGCCGACCGGGCGACCGTCGTCGGGGCGGAGACGCCCACCGCGCGTCCGGAAGGCGAGTTCGACCTGGTGATGGTCAACCACGTCGTCCATCGCTTCGACGCGAAGCAGAACGCGGAGATCCTGCGCAACGCCCGCGCGGCCGCGGCGCCCGGGGCGACCCTGCTGCTGCTCGACTTCTTCCTCGACGACGACGCGGTCCAGCGGCCGATCGACGCGCTGCACGCGGGGGAGTACCTGGTGATCGACGGGACGGTCGTGTATCCGGAGGCCGAGGCCCGCGAATGGCTGACCGAGGCGGGCTGGCGGGTCACCGACCGGCTCGCGCTGCCGGGCAGCCCGCGGGTGCTCGTCGCGGAAGCGGTGTGACCGTGACCCTCGATCCCGCGGTCAAGGAACTCCTGGCCCGCAGCGCTCCGTCGGAGGCCCCTGCCGGGCCTCTGACGGCTCCTGAGCTGCGTGCCGCTTTCGCCGCGTCGTGGCGACGTCCCGATTCGGTCGAAGAGGTCGCCTCGGTCACCGACCACGTGCTGCCCTCCGGCGTGCGCGTGCGGATCTACCTGCCCGAGGTCACCGCTCCGGTGCCGGCGTTCGTGTGGATCCACGGTGGCGGCTGGACGATCGGCTCGATCGACGAGAACGAGGTCGCGTCGCGGGCGGTGTGCAACGCGGCTCAGGTCGCCGTCGTCGCGGTGGACTACCGGCTCGCGCCCGAACATCCGTACCCGGCGGCCCCGGTCGACTGCTACACCGTCGTCGAATGGCTCGCCGCGGGCGGTGCCGGGGAAGCCGTCGACGCGGGCCGGATCGCGATCGGCGGGGAGAGCGCCGGCGGCAACCTGTCGACGGTGGTCTCGATGATGTCCCGCGACCGGAACGGCCCGCCGCTGGCCGCACAGGTGCTGATCTGCCCGGTCTACGGCCACCCGGACGACGGCTTCCGGTCCTATGTGGACTACGCCGAGGGCTACGGCATGACGGCCGGGGCGATGCGGTTCTTCTTCGAGCAGTACGTGTCGGACCCGGCGCAGCTGAACGATCCGTACCTGCTGCCCTTGCGTGCCGACGACCTGACCGGCCTCCCGCCGGCGCTGGTGCTGACGGCCGAGTACGACGTCCTGCGGGACGAGGGGGAGGAGTTCGCGCGGCGCCTGACCGACGCGGGGGCGCGCGTCGAGATGACGCGGTACTCGGGGCAGATCCACGGGTTCTACGGTCTGTACACGGACCTGCCCGCCTCGCCGCGCTCGCACAAGCACGTCGCGAGCTTCCTGGCGCGGGTCTTCGGCCGGAGCGTTTAGTCCTCTGAACGCGCTCGCAGTTGGCCGGCGTCGTCACGTTGTGAAAGCCACTTTCGCAACACTCAAGGTTGCGAAAGTGGCTTTCACGACGCCCTCAGCCGGGGTGCGTGGTGGTGTGTCACGACTTCCGCGGCACCACGGCGGCGCACGCACGCCGATCACGCGTGATCACAGACCGCGCTCGCGTGACCAGAGGCGGATCTCGCGTATGCGGCTCCAAGCACGAGAGATCCGCCTCTGAACACACGTGTGCGGTCTGTGATCACGCGAGTGACGCCTTGAGTCCCCAGTCTCAGGGGCGGGTGAGGCGCGCGAAGAACGACTCCAAGTGCTGCTGCTGCAGGGCGATCGTCGAGAACTCCCCGGCGACCAGGCTCATCACGTTCGCCCCGGCGTTGATCAGCACGACCTCGTCGACCAGCTGCTCGTCCGGGGTCTCGGTGACGATGTCGCCGTCCTCCCGGCCCTCGGTGAGGAACCGGTGCAGCAGGCCCCGCCATGAACGGATGTGTTCGAGGTACTTGTCCTGCAGCTTCGGGTTGGTCAGCGAAAGCTGCCAGAAGGTGAGCAGGACGCGCCCCGCGGCGATGCGGTCCTCGTCGATCGGCATCGACGAGACGCACAGCTCGCGGAGCGCGGTCAGCCCGCGTAACTCGTCCAGTTCCACGTACTCGCGCATCATGCCGAGGGCGCGTTCGTAGGTGGCCTGGATGATGTCTTCCTTGCTCGGGAAGTACAGCTTGAGCGCGCCGTTCGCGAAGCCGGCGGCCGCCGCGATCTCGCGCATGGTGGCGGCCTCGATCCCGCCCTGGGTGATCAAATCCCAGGTGACGTCGACGATGTGGCTGCGCCGCTCGTCGTGGTCGATGATCTTCGGCATCGGCAGACCTCCCGCACTGGTTCTTCTACCAGTGTAGGAGATCAGTCGCGCTGATACACGCGGTGCCCGGCGAACCACGTTTGCGTCACCTTTGTCTTGACGAGCGCGGACGGATCGGTTTTGAACGGATCGCGGTCCAGGACGACGAAATCGGCCGACTTCCCGGGGACCAGTGAACCGGTGACGTCGCCCAGTCCCATCGCGCGCGCGGCGGCGAGGGTGAACACCTCGACGGCCTCGGCCAGGGTGATCGCCTGCTCCGGCCAGAGCGCCCCTGGGAACGTGCCCGTCGGGTCCTGCCGGGTGACCAGGCCGTGGATGCCTTCCCACGCGTTCGGGGACTCGCTGACCGGCCAGTCGGAACCGCCCGCGACCAGCGCGCCCTCGTCCAGCAGCGCTCGGTTCGGCTGCATCCGCCCCGCTCGCTCGTCGGGAAGGACCTCGGCGATGGCCGCCGGGATGACGCCGGGGACCCACAGGAACGGCGAGATGTCCGCGGCGACCCCCAGCGAGGCGAAGCGCGGGAGATCGTCGGGGTGGACGAACTGGCCGTGCGCGACCTGGAACCGCGCCTCGGTGAACCCCTCGGAGCGGATCTTCTCGACCGCGTCCAGCGTCGCGCGCACCGACGCGTCCCCGGTGCAGTGCACCTTGGCCGAGAGCCCCGCCGCGGCCGCGGTGCGCAGCCAGCCCGTGAGCTCGTCGCCCGGCATCGTGGTGGCGCCGTGGTGACAGGCGCCGTGCGCGGCGTCCGGCAGGTACGGCTCCAGGAAGGCGGCGGTGCGGGTCGGCGGGACGCCGTCGAGGAAGATCTTCACGAAGTCGGGCCGGTGGTGCTCGCAGCGGTACTGCCCGGCGACCTCCAGCAACGGCGCGCCGATCGGGTCGAAGCCGAAGATCGGGTCGTTGATCAGCAGCGACGTCACGACCCACGCGTGCAGCTCGCCCGCGTCGTCGAGCGCCTTGAGCGCGCCCAGGATGTCCGCGGAGACACCCGCGTCCTGGAACGCGGTGACCCCGTACGAATGCAGCGTGCCGATACCGTGCCGCGACGCCGCCACGTGCTGATCGGCGGTGAGCGTCCGGGTCTCGCTGAGCGCCCGCTCGACGGCGACACCCGCCGCCTCGAGCAGGACGCCGACGGGCTCGCCGGTCGACGGGTCACGGACGATCTCCCCGCCCGCCGGATCCGGCGTCGAGGCGGTGACGCCCGCCAGCTCCAGGGCCCGGCTGCTCACCCAGCGGTTGTGCCTGCTGTCGTCCGAGAGCATGACCGGACGTCCGCCGGCGGCCTCGTCCAGCGCGTGCCGGGCCGAGGTCCGCGAAAGGGTGCTGACCAGCGTGGACGCCCAGGCGCCCCCGACCACCCATTCGTCCGGTCCGAGGTTCGCGGCCCGCGAGCGGACCGCCGCGAGGATGTCGTCCAGGCCCGCGTCGAGGCCGAAGGTGAGTTCGAACAAGGCGGCGCGACCGGCGAGGGCGTGGTGGTTGTGCACGTCGACCAGGCCGGGCATCACGAACGCGCCGTCGAGGTCGACGACCTCGGTGTTCGGCCCGCGTTCGATGTCCTCCAGGGACAGCACCCGGCCGTCCTTGACCGCCAGCGACGACGCCCAGGGCCGGGCACCGTCCACTGTGTACACCGTGGCGTTGGTGAGAATGAGATCGGCGGTCAAGGCTCAGCTCCCGGCGGGGTCGTAAGCCTCGGGGTGCACGGTGGTGCTCAGCAGCTTGCCGTGCGCGCCGAAGGTGAAGTGGGTCGGAGTGCTCCCGGCGGCGTCCAGTCCGAAAAGGACACCGTGCGAGCGCAGCCGTTTCGCGTCACGGTGATCGGCCACGGTCACCGAGGCGCACGGGATCACCTTCTCCCGCCAGGCGAAGACGTAGATCCCCGGCCGCAGCTCGTAGACCGAGTTCTCGTCGGTGTCGGCGAGCCCCCTCTCCGGTCCGGCCAGGCACTGCCACGTGTACCAGTGCGGGCTGAGGTACACGTGCTCGTAGGCGTGCTCGGTGCTGTACACCCACAGCACCCGGCGTCCGACCAGCGACGTCGTCGGGGCGAGCGACTCCCCGCTGGGCTCGATGCCGCCGATGGTGGCGGCCAGGAAGGTCTGTGTGACCCGGGGCGAGGTGTCGCCGATCTTGCTCAGCACGAGCAGCGCGCGCCCGCGGCGCAGATCGAGCAGGAGGGTGAACGCCTCTTCCTGCCGTGCCTCCGGGTGGAACTGGACGTAGTACAGGTCGTCGTCGACCAGGAACGTCTCGCAGCGGTCGGTGCCGGTGCCGTGGTAGGTCCATTCGATCCGGGTACCGGAGAAGCCCGCGGTGAACGTGGTGCCGTCTTCGCAGGCGAGTTCGAAGGTGCGGCCGTGCAGGTCGCCGACCGTGGGGGCCTTGTTCGCGTCGAAACCGGGGGCGAGGCCGTCCAACGGCAGCCAGGTGGACGTGTCGGACAGGGTCAGTTCGGGCATCGCAGGAGTCCTAGTGTCTGGGTGGTGAACCCACGTCCGCGATCGGCGTCGGCAGGGCGCGGGTCTGACGTTCATCTCGAGTTGACGGGTCGGGCGCCCTGCCACCGCGATAGCGGGGCCTTCGGCCGGGCGGGTTCACGCGTTGGTTGCTTTCGGTCTACAACTTCAGCTCCGCCTACGTGCTCCTAGTGATCGTGGGCGGAACAGTGATCGTCGGCAGCGCCGGAGGGCAGGTCGAGGGCCGGGTTTCGGTCCAGGAAGCCATAGGGGCGCAGGGAGAAACCGGAGTAGTCGACCGGCATGACCGGCCAGTCCTCCGGGCGCGGGATGTGGGTCGGGCCGAACACGTGCCACAGCACGAGGTCGGTGTCGGTGAGGTCCCGGTCGGCGGCGGTCCACGCGGGCAGTCCCGCGCCACCCGGATGGGCGTTCGGCCGTTCGCCCGCCGGGTAGCGCTCGTCGGCGCGGTACGGCGTCGCCCACAGGTGCCGGGTGGCGAACGTCGCCCGCTGGTGGACGGTCGATTCGGGCTGCGCCATCAGGGTCGCGGACGGCCGGGGGACGAGCTGGTACGCCGTGGGCGTGCCGAGCCGGTTGGTCCGCTCCGAGCTGCGGATCTCCCACACCCGTGCCTTGGCCGGATCGGCGTGCCGCCGGGCCTCCAGTTCGGTCCGCAGCGGGGTTTCCTTCCAGGTGAAAGCGTTCCCGTACGGGTTCCGCTCGCCCATCGGCACGCGTTCGACGTCGACCTCGACGAGCGAGTTGCGTTCGCCGTCGATCGCGACGTCCAGGCGCGCGCAGAACAGGTGCTGGTGCACCGGGGCGAACAGACCGGGCGCGATCTCGTTGGCGTGCGGGTGTTTCGTGCCCGGATGCGCGGCTCCGGCGAACACGATGCCGGTGGCCTTCGCCTCCAGCTCCACGGTGCCGTCGAGGTAGAGGTACCAGAAGAACCCGTAGTCGTAGTTGCCGATGGTGGAGATCGACGAGATCACCAGCCGCCGCGACCGGCGCACCTCGGCGCGGCCGTCGAGATCCGTGTGCTTCCACAGGATCCCGTAGTCCTCCTCGTGCATGCAGATCGCGCGCGGGATCTCGACCGGATGACCGTGGTCGTCGGCGACGTACGCGGGGAAGTAGTGGATGACGCCGAGACAGTCGCAGCCCAGCCGCAGGTCGTTGCCGTTCTTGCCGAGCAGGTACTCACCCGCGTCGAAATAGCTGATCCAGAACCGGCCGGGCGCGGTGTCCCCGTACGGCACCACCATCTCCGGTACCGACGCACGGTGCAGCACCGACCGGTTCTGGAAGCTGATCTGGTGCAGCGTCAGACCTTCGCGGGCGTTGAAGCCGACGCGGAGGTTCCAGCCTTCCCAGGTGACCTCGTTGCCGTCGACGGTGAAACTCGGCCCCTCGGGCTGAGTGATCTCGATCGGCTTGAGAGTGGTCCGGGCCGGCACGTCGCCGTAGCGGCCGTGTTCCGGCGGGACGGGTACGTCGCCCTCGTCCTGGACGCGCAGCACCCGCTGCTCGGTCAGGTCGATGTGCACGATCAGTCCCTCGACCGGATGCGCCCACGGGCTGTCGGACTCGTCGTCGCGCAGGAACGTCAGCGAGCGGATGACGCGGCCGGTTTCGTCGGGCCTGCCGAAGAACCCGGGAGCCAGGGGAGCGCAGAAGGCGTGCTCGATCCGGTCCGACAGCCCGCGCCGCTCCATCGCGGCCCGCCATTCCGGAGACGCCTTGGTGATCGACGCGGCGAGGTCGTACTCCTCGAACAGGTACGCGGGCTGGCCTTCACCGCAGTCCTCGGTGGAGACCACTTCGCGTTTCGCCAGCGAAACGACCACGTCGCGGGCGTGCCCGGTAGCCGTGTCCAGCAGCGTGTACCGGACGCGGCGGTCGGGGGCGGCGTCGCCCTTGTCCGGCTCCACCGGCAGCACCGCCGGGAATCGCGTGGTCGGGGTCAGCTGGCCCTCGTCGGCCAGGATCGCACGGCCGGCGGTGAGTTCGTCGGCGGTCAACGGGTCGAGCGGATGCGGCCTGGTCATGCTTCGCAGTCTTGCCGGTCCGCCCCCGGGTGAAAAGACCGCGCCGCCGTCATGCGGCTGCCGACAAGAAGGATGCACTGACGGCCAACCCCCGTGAAAGGTCCTGACCGCAGGATGTCGCCATGGGACTGGAGCTCGCGGGCAAGGCCGTGCTGGTGACCGGCGCGGCATCCGGGATCGGCCTTGCCTGCGTCCAGGCGTTCCTGGCCGAAGGCGCGCGGGTCGGCGCCCTCGACCGGGTACCGGTGCCCACCCTCGCGGACGGTCTCCTGGCGGTCCACGCCGACGTGACCGACGAGCCGTCCATGGCCGCCGCCGTCGACGCCGTGGCCGGCCGGTTCGGCGGGCTCGACGTCGTGGTCGGCTGTGCCGGGATCTCCGGTCCGGTCGGGACGCCGGTCACCGAAACCGCGGCGGAGGACTTCGCCGCGCTGATGGCGGTCAACGTCACCGGTCAGTTCCTGCTGGTCAAACACGCCGCGCCGTGGCTCACCGCGTCGAACGGCTCGGTCGTGCTGCTGGCCAGCGACTCCGCGTTCACCAGCGCGCCCGGCATGGTGCCCTACTGCGCCTCGAAAGGCGCCGTGGTCGCGATGACCAGGGCGCTCGCGGTCGATCTCCCCGGCATCCGGGTGAACTGCGTCTGCCCGTCGGTGGTCGACACCCCGATGGCGCGCGGCGATCTCGGCGAGGCGCTCGACGATCCCGCGTTCCCGGTGCAGGCTCCCGAAGAAGTCGCCTGGCAGGTGCTCCATCTCGCGTCCGCGCGTTCGCGTGCGGTCAACGGCCAGGCCGTGCTCGCCGACTTCGGCGTCTCGGCCCGCTCCGGTTTTCCCGCTTAGAAAGGACTCCGCTAGTGAAGAAGGTTGTCGCGATCACGGGTGGCGGTACCGGTATCGGTGCCGCGGTCGCCCGCCGGTACGCCGACGAGGGCGCCCAGGTGGTGGTGCTCGGACGACGGGTCGAACCGCTGGAGAAGGTGGCCGCCGAAACCGGCGCGCACGTCATCGCGTGCGACGCCAGCGATCGCGCAGCCGCCGAGGGCGCGGCCGCGGAGATCGTCGGCAAGTTCGGCAGGATCGACGTCGTCGTGGCCAACGCCGGCGGGCACGGGCTGTCCTCGGTGGTCGACACCGGTGACGAGGAATGGGAACTGGCGCTGCGGTCGAACCTGTCCAGCGCCTTCGTGTTCTGCCGGGCCACGCTGCCCACGCTGGTCGAAACCGGTGGTCAGGTCGTCATCGTGTCGTCGCTGGCCGGGCTTTTCGCCGGGCCGAACGTCGCCGGTTACACCGTCGCGAAGCACGCGCTGATCGGGCTCACCCGCTCGATCGCCCGCGACTACGGTCCGAAGGGTGTCCGCGCGAACGCCGTTTGCCCCGGCTGGGTGCGCACCCCGATGGCGGACGGTGAGATGGACCAGTTCGCCGAGGCCGCGGGCTTCGACGGCGGTCACGACGAGGGCTACCGCCGCGTCACCGCCGAGGTTCCGCTACGCCGTCCCGCGGAACCCGAGGAGATCGCGTCGATCGTGCGGTTCCTGGGTTCTTCGGAGTCGTCGTACATCACCGGCGCGGTGATCGTGGCCGATGGTGGCGCGCACGCCGTCGACCTGCCGACCCTCGCCTTCGAACGCGCGGGCATGGGTTCTTAGCGAGTCGAGTACATGATGGCCCCCTTCCTTGCGCCTACCGCAAGGAAGGGGGCCATCATGTACTTCGGAAGTGACCCAGCCCGGTACCGGGGGCCACACGTCGCGAAAGCCACTTTCGCGACGTGTTCGGGAACAGCGACAGTCCGTGAAGGCCTCCTTGAGGGACTCTGGGTCCCTCAAGGAGGCCTTCACGGAACGCGCTAAGCCTTGACCAATTCCACAATGGACATATAAGACTTCCGGCCCACCCGGTGCGTCCCGCGCACCTTGAGCCCGGCCATGCGCGCGAGCTCGGCCAGTTCGGAGAGACCGCGTTCCTTGCCGCCGTTGTAGATGAGCATGCGCAGGTCCATGCCGGTGTTCGGGGTCTCGCCGTCGGACCCGATCGCCTCGACGAGCAGCACGACGCCGTCGTCCCCGGCCGCCTCCGCGCAGCGCTTCAGGATCTGGACGGACGGCCCGTCGTCCCAGTCGTGGATGATCGCCGACAGCACGTACGCGTCCGCGCCGGCGGGCAGCGGGTCGAAGAAGCTCCCCGGAACGACGTCGACCCGTTCGGCCAGTCCTTTCCCGGCGAACCGGTCACGCGCGTTCGCCGCCGGTCCCGGCAGGTCGACGAGCGTGCCCCGCAAGCCGGAATGCTTGGTGAGCAACGCTTCCAGGAGCGCGCCGCTGCCGCCCGCGACGTCGACCACGTGTCCGAGGTCCGCCCAGTCGTAGGCGTCGACGATGCCCGCGTTGTCCAGCGCGATGTGGTGGCCCATCAGCGCGTCGAAGGACGCCGAGAGTTCCGCGTCGCCGCTGAGGTCGTCCCAGAACGGGACGCCGTGGCGTACCGAATAGGACTCCTCGCCGGTCGTCACCGCGTGGGCGAGGTCGACGAAACTCAAGTCCCCCTTGCCGATGGCGCCGTTCATGTCCAGCCACTTCCGCTTGCTGCGCGGGTGACCGTCACGGAGCTGCTCGCCGAATTCGGTCACCGCGTAGGCGCCCGTGTGGTCCCTGGTGAACAGACCGACGGTGACCAGGTGCAGCAGCAGGCGGTCCAGCGCCCCCGCGTGCGTGCCGGTCACCGCGGCGAGTTGCGCCGGGGTCCGCGCCCCGGCCGCGATGTGATCGGCGACCCGCAAGGTGGCCGCCACCCGGACCGCCATCGGTGTCGCCAGATCCGCCAACGCCCTCAGCCCGAGCCGTCCCGCGTCGTCGACCGACATTAGTGCTCCCTTCGCCCTTCGGTCAGGCTAGGGGCGCGAGGTGTGGCAAGGCTTATCCACGACTGCTCGCAATCGGGGAGAGGCCAGACGCCGTCCGCGACCTTTAACGTCGTTGTCCGAGGAGAGGGCAGTTCCCCGGACCGGAGGTCGCATCCCGTGGCACACCACGAATTCGAACCCCGGCTGGCGATCCCCGGACGCGGAGCCGTGGCACTGCCCGAACTCGCCGGAACGCTCAGCGTCCGCGACCGTGACCTCGCGGACGCTGAGCGGGACTTCGGCGACCACGTCCACCGCCGTCCGCTCGCCGTCGCCTTCCCGGCCACCGCCGTCGACGTGGCGACCCTCGTGCGCTTCGGCCGCACGCACGGAATCCCCGTCGTACCCCGCGGCGCCGGCCACTCGGTCGACGGGCAGGCCTTGGTCGACGCCGGGATCGTCGTCGACATGTCGTCACTCGGCGGCGTCCGCCCCTTCGGCCCGGATCGGATCAGCGTGGACGCGGGCGCCCGCTGGCGCGCGGTCGTCGACGCGACCCTGCGCACCGGCAGCGTCCCGCCCGTTCTTCCCGACTACCTGGAACTTTCGGTCGGCGGTCTGCTGTCCACCGGCGGTTTCGGCGGCGCGAGCCACCGGTACGGCTCGCAGGCGGACAACGTCCACGATCTCGACGTCGTCACCCCCGACGGGGAACTGGTGACCTGCTCGCCCAGCACCAACGCCGCGCTTTTCGACGCCGTCCGCGGGACGCAGGGACGGCACGGGATCATCACGCGGGCCACCGTCGCGCTGACCCGCGCGCCGTCGAGGGTCCGGCGGCATCGCCTGACGTATCACGATCTCGGCGCGTATCTCGGCGATCAGCGGCGGCTGGTGGACGAACTCCGCTTCGACCACGTCGACGGCCAGGCGCGGTACGTGGACGGGCGCTGGCGTTTCGTCCTGGAGGCGGTTTCCGCGCAGTCGCCGCCGATCGGCGACCTCCGGCACGATTCCGCCGAGATCGTCGAGGCGACGTACCGGGAGTTCGTCGACCGGATCCTGCCGATCGAGGCGTCTCTGCGGTCGACGGGTTCGTGGTATCACCCGCATCCCCGCGCGAACGTCCTGCTTCCCGGTTCGCACGCGGAAAAAGTGCTCGGCGACGCGCTGGCCGCGCTGACGCCCGACATGCTCGGCGCCGGCGGCAGCGTGCTCCTCTATCTCTTCCCGAGCGCGCGCGTGTCCGCGCCCCGGGTCCCGATCGCGCGCGATCCGTACACCGTGCTGTTCGGGGTCCAGCGGACCGCGCCGCCCGGGGATCTCGTGACGCTGCAACGTATGCGCGACGCCAACGCCGCCCTGCACGCGACGGCGCGGCGGCTCGGCGGGGCGAGCTACGCCTTTCCGCTGGACGCCACGGACGCCCGGGCTGCCTGAATCGCGACGACGCTGCGGTCGACGTCGGCTTCGGTCGTGCTCCAGTTGGACACCGAGATGCGCATCAGCCGCCGGCCGCGCCACGTGGTCGCGCCCATCCAGCACTCACCGGATCGTTGAACGGCGTCGACCACGCGCTCGGTGTCTTCCCCGAAGTCGACGAGAACCTGGTTCAGCACGACGTCGTTCACGACGGTGATGCCCGCGGCGGCGAGCCGCTCGGCGAACCTGCGGGCGAGCGCGCAGCATCGCTCGATCAGCTCGGCGATCCCCGAACGTCCCAGCTCGCTGAGCGCCGCCCACGTGGCGAACCCGCGCGCCCGTCGTGAGGACTCCGGGACGTAGTCGCTCGGCGCCCGAACGCCGCCATCGCCCTGGCCGGTCAGGTACGCGGCGGTGAGCGACATCGCGGCCCGATGCGACTCGGGATGGGCGCAGAAGACGTATCCGCTGTCGTACGGGACGTTGAGCCACTTGTGCCCGTCGACCGCCCAGGAGTCGGCCGTTTCCAGTCCCGCGGTCAGCCGCCTGAGCGCGGGAGCGGCGGCCGCCCAGAGCCCGAAGGCGCCGTCGACGTGGACCCACGCGCCGTGCCGGTGGGCGATCTCGGTCGCCGCGGCGAAGTCGTCGAACGCGCCGGTGTTCACGTTGCCCGCCTGAAGGCAAACGATTGCGGGACCGTCGAGCGCCTTCTCCAGCCCGGCGATGTCGAGGGCGCCCTGGTCGTCCGCGCGTACCGGCGTGACGGCGTCGGTCCCCAGTCCGAGGAGACGGAGTGAGCGGTCGATCGTCGCGTGCCGCTCCTCGTTCGCGATGACCCGCAGCGGCGGCGCCCCGGGCAACCCGCGGCGCTCGACGTCCCAGCCCGCCCGCGCGAGCACGTGATGCCGGGCGGCGGCCAGGCCGACCGTGTTCGCGCCCTGTCCGCCGGTCACGAACCCGAAGGAGGCGTGGGACGGCAGGCCGAGGACGTCCTTGAGCCACTCGCCCGCCACTTCCTCGACGATCGCGCCGGCCGGCGAGGTGACCTTGTTGAACGCGGGCTGATCCCAGCCGGTCGCCAGCATGTCGGCCGCCGTCGCGGCGTCGAGCGCGCCGCCGGTGACGAAACCGAAGTACCTCGGCCCGGTGCTCCCCACCAGCGCGGGCTCGACGGCGTCAGCGAGCCGCCGGATCACATCGGCGGACGGGACGGGCATCTCGGGCAGGTCGCCGAGCTTCTCGCGGACGCCCGACGTGTCGTCCGGGAAGACCGGAGCGTCGGCCACGCTTTCGCGGTACGCGGCCGCGCGGGCGGCGGCGTCGGCCAGCAGGTCTCGCAACTCACTCATCCGGCGGCTCTCTTTCGATCGTCGCGAACCACGCGGGAGCGCCGTCCTCGTCGTGGAACCTGGTCCGGACGCGCTCCTCCGCGATGGTCTTCACACGCCATCCTGCACCGAAGGGCTTTGTCAGCGCCTCGCGTTTCACCGGGTGCGGCCCGGCGTTCTCGCCGTCGCGGAAACACAGGATGTACAGCGTCCCCTTGGTGACCGCTTCGAGGCTCTTGACGTACGCCACTCGCTCGTCCGCGTCGAAAGTGTGGAAGAGACCGCAATCGAGCACCGTGTCGAATCGACGTCGGAGCCGCTCCAGATGCAGCGCGTCCGCCGTCGCGAACTCGGCGTCGAGGCCTTGGTCGCGGGCCTTCCGTCGTGCTCGGTCCAGCGCGGTCTCCGCGACGTCGACACCCAGCACCCGGAGCCCTCGCGCCGCGAGGTAGAGCGCGTTCTCGCCGGATCCGCAGCCCGCGTCGAGCACCGTGCCGGTAAACCTTCCGGCCGCCCTGACGACGGCGGGCTGGGTCTTGCGGTCGGTATAGCGGGTCAGAGCGCCGATCTCGTCGAACTCCAGCAGCTCCACCGGATACTCCGCCGAGACCGGGACCTGACGAGTGTTCCCGGCGAAGACCCGCTTACGGTTCTCCAGCTCCTCCATCAACGCGTCCAGGACCTCCAGGGCTTCCCTGCCGGACACGCCGTAGCGGGCGAAGATCCCGCGCCCGTAAGCGAGTTCGACCGCCTTCGGGTCGATCCCGGACACCCGGATGAGACCGGCGCGGATCGGTGCCGCAGCCGACACCAGCGGAGCCCACAGGACCGACCCCTTCCCCGACCCCGACGCACCAGCCACGAGCGTGTGCGCGCCACCACCGACCAGCGGCAGCGTCCACGGGGTCCCGTACTCGGTCGACCCCGCATAGACCGCCCGCAGATCTACGCCCGAGCCGTCCACGGAGACCATTTCCGGGACCGGCAGGCACGTCACCGCCGTGTCGAGCAGATCGCGGCGCATGAAGTCGATGGACACCACATCCGGCTCAAGCTCCCGCACCTGGCAGCGCTGGACCTTGCGCGCTACCGCCAGCTCTCGCGCGGCCTCATCGAAGTCTTCCGGTTTCTGTCCAGGGACCAACCGGACCCGGACCTCATCCCACGACGGCCCCGAGCGGACCGACAGGAGTTTCGGCACAGCCACCCCGGACTCCTGACGAGCCTTCGCGACCGCCTCACGCTTGCGCCGACGAGAAACCAGGTTCACCGTCACGTCGACCGGGATCGCGTCATCGCGAACCGTCAGCCCGCAGGCGTGCAGCCACCCGGCGAGCTTGCGCCCGTAGAGGGCCCAGCGCAGCCACCACGCCCGCAGCCACCGCCCGCACCACTGGTCGTAGCCCACCTCGTCCAGCCGCCACCACACCAGCAGCACCGCTGCCAGCACGCCGACCGTGACGACGAGGGATACCCAGCCCAGCACCGTGCACCAGGCCCACAAACCCAGCAGCGCCAGGCAGGTACGCCAGTGCCCGACGAGTTGTCGACCAACCCAGCCGACCGCCCGCAGCAGGCCCCACAGCGCCACACCGAGCACCGCCAACGCGGCCAGCGCCTCGAACACACTCGCCAGTACACGGCCGACCTTGGCCAGCACCCACAACACCACCGCCAAGCCGCCGCCGACCGCAAGCGTGGTCATGATCTCCTGCGCGTTCATCACCGACCACCCCGCAGACCAGCAGCGGGAACCACGATCGGCAGCGGCAGCATCCCCATGCACGGGGAGCACTTCTCCTCACCCGGCAGCAGCCGAGCGAACCGTTTGCATTCCGTACAGCGCGTTCGGGTGACCCCCCTTGACTCGCACTGTGTGCCGTCATTTATCTTCGTCATTGTTCACTGCTCCAGTGGACAGGCGCAGAACCGGAACAGGTTGGTAGCCAAGGGCCGGTTCTGCGTTTTAAGGGACACTTTTAGCCACGTGAGGACGCGTTTATCCGCCACACGTCACCACGTGCGAAAATTTCGATATTCAGTTCTTGCCTATCGAGTCAGTCCTGCGACCGTGCGCGCTCCTTACGTTCGAACTCCCGAAGCGCGACCAACCACACGTGCTCCCGTGCGATATCCAGGCCGTCCGCCAGGCGGACCGCTGTAGTCACCGTGGTCAACGGCCGTTCGCCCCGCTCTAGTTGGCCGAGGTGCCGAGGGCTGATGCCGGATCGCGCGGCCAGTTGAGCTTGGGTCAGTCGCCGAAATCGACGTACCCGCCGCAACCATTGCGCCGCCGTCTTGCCGTCCAGCATCGAGCCGTCGCCGTTGCCTCCCCATTCCTGCACGCTGCTAGGCATCCGATTTCTCCGCCTGAATCCTCGCGGCCAGTTCTTCCGCCTTGCTGTCCTCGTGCGCGACCCAGTACCGAATCTCGTGGTGATGAAAGCGGTCCACATCGGACACCGCGCGATACATTCTGGCGTTGGCCTGCCGCCATTTCAGCCACGTCGACAGGCTTGCCCCTGGCAGCGGGCGAGTCGCTGCCGCAACGTCGTGCGCATCCTTGAGTGTTTGCGGCTCATTCCTGCCCGGAGTCGTCATCACAGACCCCGGCCCGTGCGCGGCTTTCGAGCAGTGCCGCCAGTTCGTCCGCGCAATCGCGGAGTCGGCGAAGGAAGACGGCCCGGCTCAGCCAGTCGCCCCGATGTTCGGGAGGACGGATCGTCAGCGATCCCGCTATGCCCGACAGCACCAGCGCCGGGGGCGACCCCGGACCCGAACCAGTTTCCTCCACCGTCACCTCGTCCCACGGACTGATCACCCACGTTGGGCCGAACCCCTCCCGCATACTCGTCACCTCCCGCCTTGCGTTCCCACTGCCGTGCCTGGTCCTCGAAGGCTTGCGCGGCGGACCCCACGGCGGCGACCACCCACCACGGCAGGTCGGGATCACTGCCCAGCGCTCGCCATGCCTGAGCGACCAACCGCGACGCCGCCGCCATCTCTCGCGCAACATCCGGATTCGCGCCCCGCGACCGCGCATCCACGTCCGCCGCGTCCCGATAAACGCGATACGCCGACTCCCACGCGGACACCTGCTTTTTCGACGTCACGACACCACTTCCCTCTAGAAGTCAGTGCCGTCACGCGGCCTTGGCCGAGGACTCACCCGCCGTCGACCGGGAAGCCTTCCCGCCCGCGCCACTTCCCGCCGCCTTGAATCCGGTAGCACGGAACACGTAGGACAGGTACTTGTACTCACCCTGCCCGGCCACCTTCGGCTCAGCGGTCAGCCCGTCCAGCTCCACCGGGCGCATACCCGGCATCACCTCGCCCGTCGTGGGCACCGGTTGCACGTCGGCCAGCAGCGTGATCTTGAACGAAGCCCGCTTCGCCTTCGTCTCACCGGGGTCGGTCGCCATGAACTTCCACTGCCGCTTCCCGGTCACCTCGTCCACCCGCTGCCTCGTCGGCCGCCCCTGCGCCCTCTCCTCACGCGACTGATATTCGTTGTCCGGCGAAACCTCGCCCACCACCACAAGACCCTGCGGAAACGCGTCATCGTGGTCAACGCTGAATCGGATGCCCTTTTCGATCGCCATGTCGTAGTGAACCTTCCCGCTTGTCGGATACGCCTTTACCGGCGTACCTACAACAATCGGCCAAATGAGTGTCCCGTCACGACACCGTCTCGGTCTCGCCTCACAGCGTCTCGCACTCACCTTGTCTCGTCTTGTCTCGTCTCCCGTGCTACGTTGGTCTCATGAGCCCCGACACCACAGCTCAGGAAGCCCGGCCGATCGTCCTCAAAGTCCTACTCAGAGGACGACACTTGCAGAGCTACCGCGCGTTCTGCCGCGAGTACGACAAGGTGGCCGAGAAGGTCGACAAGAGCCTGAGGGGCAGCTTTCCCAGCAAAGCGCAGTTTTATCGATGGCTGTCCGGCGAACTCGTCGGCCTGCCCTACGCGGACCACTGCCGAATCCTTGAAGCGATGCTCCCCGGCTGGCAAGCCGAACAACTCTTCGGGCCACACGAAGGCGGAATCGAGTTTGTACCCGAGCCACCCCAGACAAGGGCGGAAACTCCTGCTCAAGAGTCTCCCCCGCAGAGGATTCATACAGAGGGTGCCCGAGCCGCCCCAGGAAACCAGGTCGGCGAAGAATTCGCCCTCGCGGTCCCCAGGGCCGAATTCGGCGATTCTACTATCGACGTCTTCTCGCTACCGAACCCCCAGCCAGGTCGGTTACTGGACTTGAATTGGGAAACATTCGGTCTGGGGATCGAGCGACTCGGCAATCAGATCAAGAATCTCGGCAGCCGCCTCGACGTTGATATCTGCTTCGGCATCAACGAGGCAGGTTTGGTCATGGCAACTTTTCTTTCGTCTTCACGGTTTTCGCGATGCCCCATCGGCTACCTGCGATGCAACAAGGTTCGCGGCGGTATCGAACTTGACGACGCTTCCGTGTTCCCCGAGGCCAAAGATCACCCGACTATCGTTCTCTGTGATTTCGAGGTCAAGCATTCCGACGCTATCGGATACCTCGAAAAGCAAGTTCGTGCACGCTACCCGACTGCCGACCTGTATTTTGCCGTATTCGGAGCCATGACCAAAGGCGACGATCCCCGCGCCTACAGCTTCGATGACCTTGCAGGCGTGCACAACCTGCGGAAGGCAGACTTCTCCGCTATCTTCATCGCCGCGACCATGAGCCCGCCCGGCATTGAACCTCCGCTGGAACTGCGATAGATCACGAAGGTGGCCCACTCGATGAACCACGAACCGTCAATCCCCGACTTGGCCGCACGCATCGCCGATCTGGTCAAGGGAATGATGCTCGAAATCCGGCCCCGCCTGGTGAAAGCCGCCATCACTGGCAATCGCGGAGAACACGAGAACGTTCGCCATAGTGACAACTTCCTTTCAGACTTCGACCTGTGGATGCATCGACGCTACAAGGAAGCCATCGCCGAACACCTGACGTCCTTCGTCTACGCATCAGAGGAAGCCGACCCGGAAGTGATCGGCCCAGACCCCGACCCTGATCTTTGCATTCTTGTCGACCCCTTGGACACCAGCGAACTCGCGGTGCGCGGCCTCTACGGCTACACGCACATCATGGTCTACTCTCGTGCTCTCGCCAGGCCGATCGTTTCGGTGATCGGAGATATCTTCCACCACATTCAGCTCTACGTCGGCGCGCGAGACGACGAAGGCGTTGACCGGGCGTTCATGGTCACAGCCGACTCCACGAGGTACGTGCTCGACCAGCCCTCGCAAGCCAACCTCGCGGAAGCCCTGGTGACCAACTACTTAATGCGCCCAGATGCGCGGTTCGCTCCCCTTGCACAGCAGGAGGGATTCCTAGCCGCTCTCAGCGCACCGTCCGCCGGGGACAAGAAGAAGGGGCGCATCGGTGTCGACTTCGGTTCAGTGAGCTTGTGCCACGTGGCCGCCGGACTGACCGACGCCACTGTCGAGTTCGCAAAGGGATTCGCCATCTGGGACCTAGCTCCAGGCCACTACGTGCTTCATGCCGCAGGCGGAACCGTCGTCGATCTCCAGGGCCGACCGCTCTCCCTTGACTACAGCTTCGATTCGCTCGCTGACATCACCGCGGCGATGAACCCGCGCCAAAAGTTCGTTGCCGCCGGTAACGCCAGCCTTGCCGACGAGATCGTTAAGACGCTGCGCGTGTAGCCCACCCTGACGCCCCGAGCGGCCGCCGAAGCGCAGACAAGCGAGTCCTGCCGAATTTGGCTCTATGGGATCAAGGCGCCGCCGTTGGCGGCGCGCGGGTCACCACCCGTCCGGCGGGCTACGCCCAGGAGGCGACGCCGGCCTCCCGCTCCGCTCCGGCAGGCGCCGCCGGGCGAGCCCGCCGCAGGGCAGCACCCGCAGCGCGCCGCCTATGCGCATAATCCGCCGCTATGCGCATTGGCCACAGTTCGCGTGTCGGATGCCGTTCGTGTCGGGTTCGCCTTCTACGCTGCACAGGCAGCCTTACCCCAGTCGGTTCCTGGCACGGCCGTCGAGGAACACCCCGACATCTCGACGCTGCCGGGCACTCGCTCGCGCAGTACTTCGGGGAATGGGATAGGTGAAGGCCGTGGCTCGTCATGGCCGTAAGAACCGGTTCACCGTCAGCATCACCGGCAAGGTGACGCTGACGGTGAACCACCTGGTAACCGTGGTCGTGCTGGTGCTACTAGGTTTGGCCGCCTGGTACCAACGCTGATCAGCGGTAACCCCCCGTCGGGGTCGCTCACTCGGAGTGACCCCGACGGGAACTTCATCGGACAAAGATTCGACCTTATCCACTGCACTGTATCTCTGCGGTGTACCCACACCCGACATCTCAGACGCGTGTTGTGACGTGTTCTGACGTGGCATGACGTGGCATGACATGTTCTGAGGTTGGTTTAGCGTGGTCCGTGATGAGTCCTAGCAGTTCGTCGTTACTTCCTCAGACCTAGACAGACGCATTCAGAGGCCCGAGATGGCCTACCTCGCTGGCGATCGTTTAACACCGAGCCACCGCCATCAAGGGCGCCTACGGCGTCGCTACGCGATGAGCTGCGCTCACCCTTGACACCGGCAGCCCGGCGCTAACAGCGGCAGGGGCGAGGAAGACGGGGCGAACTGCCACCGCGTCACGCCGTATCCAGCCCGTCAGACGTCGCCCAGTGTTGACCATTAGTGACAACCGGAAACCGGCAGGTCAGAAGGGGTGTCGATCGCGCGACCCCAGGTTGGACGCCAGGCTGTGACAGACCTACGACGCCTGATGGACACGAGACTTCGATCAGGCTTGCACGACGAATCAGCCCGGCCAGGTCGCACGCGGGGAGATCACTCAGCCCATGACGGCTCGTACCCTGGACCGGAGCCGATCTCGGTCCGGCACGGAACAGGTACGGAACAGAGGGCGTGACCAGGTCCTCATGTGACCTTGGGAAACCTTGTTTGACCTGCGTCGGAATGCCCCGGTACCGTGTGGCGTTAGCACTCTTGTCGGCTGAGTGCCAATGCACGAAGGAGCAGCAGTGCCCACCTACCAGTACGCCTGCAAGGAATGCGACCACGCTTTCGAGGCCGTGCAGTCGTTCTCCGACGCGAGCTTGACCGTGTGCCCGCAGTGCTCGGGCCCGCTTCGCAAGGTCTTCAGCTCGGTCGGCGTGGTCTTCAAGGGCAGCGGGTTCTACCGCAACGATTCGCGCGACTCGAAGGCCAACACGACCTCGAGTTCGTCGTCCAAGAACGAGTCCAAGAGCGAGGGCAAGACCGAGACCAAGTCGGAGTCGAAGACCGAGTCGAAGTCGGACACGAAGAGCTCGGCATCCTCCTCCACGGGTACGACGAAAACGGCCGCCGCCGCTTCCTGACCTCCCGAGTTGTCCACAGGCCCCCGGTTATCCACAGCCGGGGGTTTTCGTTCTTTCCCGGGCGGCGGACGGCCCCTAGCGTCGAGATCATCACCGATCGACGAGGGGGAATCCCGTGTTCCACGATCTGCCCGTCCTGCGAAGACTCCGCGGCAGGCCCGCTCGGCTGCTCCGTCGCTGGCTTGCCCTGTCTCTGCTGCTCAGCGGCCTGGTCGCGCTCTTCCTGCCCGCGTCCGCCCGCGGCGCGCCCGGCGTCGCGACCGTGGTCTCCGCACGTGACCTCCCGGCCGGGGCGCTGCTGCGCGCAGGGGACCTCGAACTCGTCGACCTCCCGGACGACGTCCGTCCACAGGGTGCCACCGGTCAGCGGGCCTCTGTGGAAGGACGGATGCTCGTCGGCGCGGCGCGAGCCGGTGAACCGCTGACGGACGTCCGCCTGCTGGACACGGCCATCCCCGGATCGGGTGATCCCGAGAGCTCGACCGTCCCGGTGCGGCTCGCCGACGCCGCTGTCGCCGAATTGCTGAGGCCGGGCCAACGGGTCGACGTCGTCGCGGCCGCCGAGCCGAGACGAGAGGCGTCTGTGCTGGCCAGCATGGCCATGGTGGCGGCCGTCGGCGAGCAGGGCACCCGTGACCCGAAGGCCGCCGGAGCCGGGAGCAAGGGACCTTTGGTGCTGCTTTCCCTGCCTTCCGCCCTCGCGACACGGGTCGCGGCCACTTCGCTGGAACGGTCCCTAACGGTTACCCTCCGCTAGCTCGCGCCTGCCCGGTGGCGGCGGGCGCCTGCGTCCCCCCGGTACGGAAAAAGGGACGGTCGGCGAACCGTCCCAGGTGAAGAGGAGAGCGTCTTGCTCAAGGGTTTCAAGGACTTCCTGATGCGCGGGAACGTCGTCGACCTCGCGGTCGCGGTGGTCATCGGCGCGGCGTTCACGGCGATCGTCACGGCTTTCACGAACGGCCTGATCAAACCGCTGATCAACACCATCGGCGGGTCGGACGCCGCCAAGGGGCTGGGGTTCAACATCCTGGCCGCGAACGACGCCACGTTCCTCGACTTCGGCGGCGTGATCAACGCGGCGATCAACTTCGTGCTGGTCGCGGGTGTCGTCTACTTCGTGATCGTGCTGCCGGTCAAGCACGTCCAGGAGCGCCGCAAGCGCGGTGAAGAGGCGGGCCCGGCGGAGCCGACCGACGTCGAGCTGCTCACCGAGATCCGCGACCTGCTGCGCGCGCAGCAGAACCGCCAGGGCTGACCCGGATCACCGGTCGTGATGAGGCGGCCGGTTCTCCAGGTACCACGAGTCGGAGTCCGGGGCGCGCTGCCCCGGCTCTCGCTCGTCGGAGGTCGTGTCGGGCAGGACGTCGCCGAAGATCTCGTCGACCCGGCGCCGGTTCGCCGCGGAAGGGCGCTTGTCCTCGTCTTCACCTGGCATGACGTCCATTTTCGCACCGGTCGCGGGCGCCGCCCACCGGTGGGACCATCAGCGCATGGGCATTGTCGACAAAGCGAAGGGGCTGGCCGCGCAGGCCGTCCACAAGGCGGAAGAGGTCGCGGGCGAAGTCCGCGAGAAGGCCGGGCCGCTGGCCGAGAAGGCGGGCGACGTCGCCGCCAAGGGCGTCACGGCGGCGTCCGCCGGGGCGAACAAGGTCACCGGCGGCCGGTTCGAGGACAAGATCGGCCAGGTCACCGAAAAAGTGGAAGGAGTACTCCACCAGGACAAAAAGGGCGAGCCCGGGACCGAACCCGGACCCGCCGCCAAGAACTAGGCCTCTTCGAGCCCGGACAGCTCGTCGATCACGTACGGCACGAGCGACGAGAGCGTCGCCATGCCGTCGCGGACGGCCGCGCGCGAACCCGCGAGGTTGACCACCAGCGTGCTGCCGGAGACGCCGACGAGCCCGCGGGAGATGCCCGCGTCCACCGCGCCGGCGGCCAGACCGGACGCGCGCAGTGCCTCGCCGATGCCCGGGATCGGACGGTCGAGCACACCGGCCGTCGCGTCGGGTGTGCGGTCGCGCGGGGAGACCCCCGTGCCGCCGACGGTGATCACCAGGTCGGCGCCGCCGATCACCGCGGTGTTGAGCGCGTTGCGGATCGCGGCCGTCTCGGCCTCGACCACCACGACGCCGTCGACGATGAACCCGGCCTCTTCGAGCAGCTCCGTGACCAACGGTCCCGTGTTGTCCTCGTGTTCGCCGTGGGCGACCCGGTCGTCCACGATGACCACCAGTGCGCGGCCCAGCCGTTGTGCGCTCCGTTCCATACGCACACCGTATCCGGTTTCGGCTGATCTTCGCTCCCGTGGTGCCGCGGGCCGCGAGTTGTGACGATTCCCTGACGTGAGCCGCGGATCCGGCGCTGACGGCCGGGATCGCCCCTAGCGTCGGAAAGGTGCGAACACTGGTAACCGGCGGGGCCGGGTTCATCGGCTCCCACATCGCCGATCTGCTGTCCGATCAGGGCCACGAGGTCGTCGTCCTCGACAATCTTTTGCGCACCGCGCACGGTTCTTCGCGTCCGCCCGGGTACACCGGCCGACACCGGTTCCTGCGCGGCGACGTCACCGACACGGAGCTGGTCGCCGAGCTGCTGGACGGGGTCGACTCGGTCTGTCATCAGGCGGCCGTCGTCGGACACGGCGTCGATCCCTCCGACGCTCCGTCGTACGCGCTGAACAACGACTACGGGACGGCGGTGCTGCTCGCCGCGATGCACCGGGCCGGAGTCCGGAAGCTGGTGCTCGCGTCGTCGATGGTCGTCTACGGCGAAGGCCGCTACGAATGCCCCATCCACGGGATCATCCCGCCGTCGCCGCGCGAACAGTCCGATGTGGACGCCGGTTGCTTCGAGCCCGCGTGCCCGGCGTGCGGCGCCGAGCTCGACTGGCGGCTGGTCCCCGAGGACGCGCCGTTGCGGCCGCGAAGCACCTACGCGGCCACCAAGCTCGCGCAAGAACATCTGGCGGCGGCGTGGGCCCGGCAGACCGGCGGGACGGTCTGGGCCATGCGCTACCACAACGTCTACGGGCCCCGGATGCCGCAGAACACCCCGTACGCGGGCGTCGCGTCGCTGTTCAGGTCCTCGCTCCTGCGCGGCGAGGCGCCGACAGTGCTGGAGGACGGCAAGCAGCAGCGCGATTTCGTCCACGTCCACGACGTCGCGAGGGCGAACGTCCTGGCGCTGACCACCGACGGCCCCGAAGGCGACCTGACACCGCTGAACATCTGTTCCGGGCAGTCGCACTCCGTCGGCGAACTCGCCGTAGAGCTCGCGAAGGCCTGCGACGGCCCGGCTCCGAAGATCGTCGGTGGCGCCCGGCCCGCCGACGTCCGGCACGTCGTCGCCGACCCGGCCCGCGCCCGACGCCTGCTCGGCTTCAGCGCGCGAACCGGTTTCGCCGAAGGCATCGCCGGGTTCGCCACCGCTGAACTGCGGGAACCGGTCGCTTCCTGAAACCGGGAACAGACCCCGCCCCCGCTCGGTTGTCGTTCCCGGCAACGGAATCGACTTTTTTGGGGGTTTTGGTGGGCATCACCGTCGGAGACATCGAGATCGAGGCGCTCGGCGACGGCCTGATCAGGCTGCCGCTCGCGTTCTTCCCCGGTCTCGACCCCGAAGCCCACGCGGACGTCTTCGACGAGGACGGCACCGTCCACGTCCCGACCGGCGCGTTCCTGATCCGCGGCACCGGCCGCACGATCCTCGTCGACACCGGCCTCGGCCCGCGCGAGTTCGCCTTCCCCAAGGGCATGACGCCCGCCAAGGGCGACCCCACCCCGCCGATGGGCACGGGCGGCGACCTCGCGGCCGCGCTGGACAAGGCCGGCTGCCCGGTCGACGAGATCGACACCGTCTTCCTCACCCACCTGCACAACGACCACATCGGCTGGATCGCCCCCGAAGGCGACCTGACCTTCCCCAGCGCTCAGGTCGTCTTCGGGCAGCTCGACTGGGACGCCCTGATCGAGCCCGCCGGAACGGGCGACTGGCCTCGCGTCGGCATGGAGACCGCGCGCGCCGCGGGCCTGACCGAGGCGATCAGCGGCGACGACGCCGAGATCGCGCCCGGGATCGTGGCGAGACACGCCCCCGGCCACACGCCGGGTCACTACGTCCTCGACATCACCGCGGACGACGAGCGCCTGCTGCTGCTCGGCGACGTCCTGCACACGCCCGCGCAGCTCACGGACACGCGCGTGGGCTTCCTCGGCGACATCGACCCGGACCTCGCGCTCCGCACCCGGCGGCGCTTCCTCGCCGAAGCCGAAGAAACCGGCGCGATCATCGCGCCCGCGCACTTCCCGGACATGGGCTTCCTGCGCCTTTAGGGCATCGCCAACGGCAGCCGGACCTCGAAGCGGCAGCCCGGACCGTGGTTCCGGACGCCGATGCGGCCGCGATGGGCCTCGACGAGGCCCTTCGCGATCGCCAGCCCGAGCCCGCCGCCGCTCGCCAGCCCGCCGCGCTCGGGCGTCCGCGCCGGTGTCCCGCGGAACGCGACGTCGAAGACGCGCCCGATCTCGTCGTCGGGGATGCCGCCACAGCCGTCGGAGACCGCCAGCAGCGCCTCGCCGCCTTCGATGCCGATCTGGACCGCGACCGTCCCGTCCGGCGGGGTGTGCCGCACGGCGTTGGAGACGAGGTTGCGCACGATCCGCGCCAGCTCCGGATCACTGCCGGAGACGACCGGCCACACGTCGGCGTCCTCGATCATCCGCACGCGTTTCTGTTCCGCGAGTGGCGCCTGCGCGGCGACGGCGTCGCTCACGACGTCGCGCAGCGGCACCGCGGCCATGGTCAGTTCCAGCGCGCCCGCGGTGATCCGCGACAGCTCGAACAGGTCGCCGACCATGCCCGACAACCGCGTGGTCTCGCCGCTGATCCGCCGCGCGTAGCCGGTGACCTCGATCGGCTCCGCGACGATGCCGTCCGCGACGGCCTCGGCCATCGCCTGGATCCCGGCCAGCGGGCTGCGCAGGTCGTGGCTGATCCACGCGACGAGTTCGCGCCGCGACGCCTCCGCCGCGCGCTCCCGTTCCCGCGCTTCCCGCTCCCACACACTGCGCCGCGCGATCATGCGGCCGAGCCCGAGCGCCGCCGGCACGGTCACCAGCGCGACCAGCAGACAGACCAGCGTCATCGTGGTCAGCGCGGGGGTGAACATGAACCCGCTGATCCCGAGCACCGCGATCAGCGTCGCGAGCACCGGGATCAGCACGAGGATCGTCATCGTGCTGGCCAGCGAACCGCGCCTGAGCAGGTACAACGCCAGCACGCCGAGCAGCACCACCGGCACCGCGAACATCAGCGCGAACGGCAGGATGTGCCAGGCGTGCGCCAGCATCTCGCCGAGCGACTCCCCGGAGCCGATCACGGCCGTGCCACCGGGTCGTACCGGTAGCCGACGCCCCAGACGGTGGCGACGCGGACGGGTTTGGCCGGGTTCCGCTCGATCTTCTCCCGCAACCGTCGGACGTGGACGGTCACGGTGGACTGGTCGCCGAAGTCCCAGCCCCAGACCTTCTCCAGCAGATCGGCGCGGGAGAACGCCACGCCGGGATGGGCGAGGAAGAACGCGAGCAGATCGAATTCCCGGCTCGTCAAGGGAAGTTCGACGCCGCCGAGGGTCGCCTGCCGCGCCGTCATCTGCAACGAGAGGTCCCCGTCGATGACGGTGCGCGCCGCGGGTTCCGGCCGCGGCATCCGCGCCCGCCGCAGGACCGACGCCACGCGCAACGCGAGTTCCTTGGGGCTGAAGGGTTTCGTGACGTAGTCGTCGGCGCCGAGCTGGAGCCCGGCGATCCGGTTCTCCTCCTCGCCGAGCGCGGTCAGCATCACGACCGGCACCTGGCTCACCTGCCGCAGCCGACGGCACACCTCCAGCCCGTTGAGCCCGGGCATCATGACGTCGAGGACGACGAGGTCCGGCCCGGTCTCGGAGAACAGCCGCAACCCCTCGGTGCCGTCCCCGGCGACGTCGACGTCGAAACCCGCGACCTCCAGGTACCGCCGGACGACGTCCCGCACGGTCTCGTCGTCGTCGACCACGAGCACGCGGCCCTGTTCCGTCATACGGTCCACCTCACCAGCTCGTCAGCACCAGATGGTTCACCACCAGCGCCGTGGCCGCCGACGCGGCGAGCCACCACCGCCGCCCTTTCGACGGCAGCAGCGCCACCGCGGGCAGCAGCCACACCTCGAACGGTAGCCAGATGCGTTCGACCTCCGCCTTCGACAGGCCGGAAAGGTCGGCGAAAGCGATCGTCAGCGCCGCGGCCAGCACGATCAGGACGACCGGGTCGCGGAACGACCGTTTCGGCCCGGCGAGGAACGCCGCCCCGGCCCGCCGCGTCCCGGCGATCACGGCCGGTCCGATCGCGATCAGCACCGCCGCGATGTCCGCCCACACCCAGTAGGAGTACGGGCGCAGTGTCGCGATCCCTTGGTAGTAGCGCTCGACCACCAGGTGATACCCGTCGACCCACCAGAAGCCGGTCAGCGCGAACGCCACGACGACCACCGCGACGCCCGCCGCGGCGAGCAGCAGGATCCGCCATTCGCGGGTCAGCAGGACGACGGCGAGCACGATCACGCCCAGCAGGACGAGACCGTAGGAGAGGAAGAGCCCGAACCCGAGCAGCAGACCACCGGGGAGCGCGAGGATCCGCCGTCGCGTGGCGAGCGCCAGCAGCGCGATCCCGGTCGCCGTCACCCCGGCGAACATCCCGTCCGCCGAAACGCCGAGCCAGATCGCGCCCGGGGTCAGCACGGCGAACGGCAGGACCGTCCTCGCGGCGTCCTGCCTGCCCAGCGCGGAGAGCGTCACCGGCACCGCGACCACGGCCAGGCAGCCGACCAGCACGACGAACGTCGACGCCCAGGCGCCGCCGTGCAGGCCGAGCCTGTCGAGCCAGACGAAGACCAGCGTCGCGCCCGGCGGATGCCCGGAAACGTGGGTCGTCCACGAGTTCGGCTGGTAATCGAGGATGCGCGAAGAGAATTCGCTCAGCATCTTCGGGATGTCGGTGATCCCCGGGACCTCGTGCAGGTACTCGTGTTCGGTGGCCAGCCTGCCGGTGAACCCGCGCGCCCAGCCGTCGATCATCGCCAGCGAGAACGTCCACGCCAGCGCCGTCACGTAGCCGAGCGCGAGCAGCGGGCGCCAGCGCAGCCGCGCGGCGAGCAAGGGACCTTTGGTGACGACGAGGAGGGCGAGCACGACGGCGGCGACCGAGCCCGGTCCCACGTGCGGCAGCCACAACCCGAACAGCGGCGGCGCGAAGGCGTAGATCACCACGTCCGAGCCGGGACGGTTGTGATAGAGGCCGACCGCGATCGCGGCGGCGACCACGAGCATCGCCAGCCCGACGACGATCAGATCGGCCCGGCGGCCCGTGCGGGAGGGGGCGGTGACAGTGGACATCACCGGCACCATAACCGCGTTCCCGCCGCCCGGCGGCGTGAGGACGAGGACCGTCAGAACTCGGTAAGAACTTGACCGACGTCATGATTCGGTAAGCACGGCAAGGGTTTTCGTCCGTCCACCCCGGACTTAACGTGCGAGGGGTGAACGATGACCAGGTTGACGTCGTGCTCCCCTGTCTCGACGAGGCCGGCGCCCTCCCCGGGGTGCTGGCGGCCCTGCCCGCACGCTATCGGGCGATCGTGGTCGACAACGGATCGAGCGACGGTTCCGCCGGGATCGCGGCCGGGCTCGGGGCGAAGGTCGTCCACGAACCCCGGCGCGGTTACGGCGCCGCCGTGCACACCGGGCTGGAGGCGGCCACGGCGGACGTCGTGTGTTTCGCCGACGCCGACGGTTCCCTCGACCTCGCCGAACTGCCGGCGCTGGTGCGGGGGCTGGCCGTCGCCGAGATGACGGTCGGACGCCGGGTGCCTACCGGGCCGGGTGTCTGGCCGTGGCACGCGAGAGCGGGCAACGCGGTGATCTCGTCTCTCCTGCGGTACAAGGGATTGCCGGTCCGCGACATCGCCCCGCTGCGGGCCGTCCGGCGGCGGGCGCTGCTGGATCTCGACGTCACCGATCGCGCCTTCGGGTATCCGCTCGAACTGCTGATCAAGGCGCGCCGCGCGGGCTGGCGCGTCGTCGAGTTCGACGTCTCGTACGGCGAACGCGCCAAGGGCACGAAGTCGAAGGTCTCCGGCTCGCTGCGTGGCACCCTCCGTGCCGCGAGGGATTTCGGGCGGGTGCTGAGCCGATGACGTTCTGCCTGCTGATCGTCGCCAAGGCACCCGTACCCGGTTTCGCGAAGACGCGGCTCTGCCCGCCCGCGACGCCGGAGCAGGCCGCCGGGATCGCGGCCGCTTCGCTGCTCGACACCCTCGACACCGCCCTGCTGACCCCGGACGCCCGCGTGGTCGTCGCGCTGACCGGCGATCTCGACGAAGCGACACATGGCCAGGAAATCGCCGCGGTGCTGCGAAAGACGGAGGTGATCCCCCAGCGCGGCGACGGTTTCGACGTCCGGCTCGCCAACGCCCACGCCGACGCCGTCCGTCCCGGGGAACCCGTGCTCCAGATCGGGATGGACACCCCGCAGGTCACTCCGGCCTTGCTGACCGAGGCCGCGAACCGGCTCGGGGAGGCCGTCCTCGGACCGGCCGAGGACGGCGGCTGGTGGGCGCTGGGACTCAAGGATCCCCTGCACGCCAAGGCTCTCGCCGGTGTCCCGATGTCCCGCGACGACACCGGCCGTCAAACCCTCCGCGCGCTCACCGATGTCGGACTGAACCCCGGCATCCTGCCCACACTGTCCGATGTGGACACGATCGTGGACGCGCGCCGGGTCGCGGCTCTCCGGCCGGCGAGCCGGTTCGCCCGAGCGGTCGCCGAAGTCCGGTGACCGCCTTCGACCGTGGCCTGCTCGGCCACCGCTGCTGGCTGGAACTGGCGACCGGCGAACGCGTCGACCTGCCGGTGGACCGCTGGACGGCCATCCCCTGCGACGGCGACGACGTCCTCCTCGACGCCTGTGACGGCCCGACCCTCGACGTCGGCTGCGGCCCCGGCAGGCTCACCGCCGCGCTGACCGAACGCGGTGTCGCCTCGCTCGGCGTCGACATCTCCGCCACCGCCGTCCGGCTCACCCACGCCCGGGGCGCCGCCGCGCTCCACCGCGACGTCTTCGACCGGCTGCCCGGCGAAGGACGCTGGCGGCACATCCTGCTCGCCGACGGGAACATCGGCATCGGCGGCGACCCGCTCCGGCTGCTCACGCGGATGGCGGAACTGGTCGGCGACGGCGGCACGCTGATCGTCGAGCTCGACCCGCCCGGCCGCGGCATCCGGCAGGACCGGGTCCGGCTGCGCCCGGACGACGGAGGCGCCTGGTTCACCTGGGCGTGGGTCGGCGTCGAGGCGATCGCGGAACTCGCCGCCCGCACCGCGTTCCGGGTCGCCTGGGCCACCCGCCGCGACCACCGCTGGTTCGCCTGCCTGGAGAAAGCATGAACGCGACCTCCGAGCGGGTGACGTCCCGGATCGGGCTCGCCCTCGCCGTCACCTTCACCCTGTGCTTCGTCACCGGCCTGCTCAGCCATCTCGTCCAGCATCCGCCGTCGTGGTTCGGCTGGCCGAGCCGCCCGGTCTGGCTGTACCGGGTCACGCAGGGCACGCACGTGCTCTCCGGGATCGCGTCGATTCCCTTGCTGCTGGCCAAACTCTGGAGCGTCTACCCGAAACTGTTCGAACGACCGGTGATCCGGTCCCTGCCGCACGCGCTCGAACGCCTGTCGATCCTGGTGCTGTCCGCGGCCGCCTTCTTCGAACTCGCCACCGGCCTCTTCAACGTCGCGCAGAACTATCCGTGGACGTTCTACTTCCCGCAGCTGCACTACGCGGTCGCGTGGGTGGCGATCGGCTCGATCCTGGTGCATGTCGCCGTGAAACTCCCGATCGTCCGCCGCTCGCTCACGAAAGCACCCGAGCCCTCACGACGTGCCTTCCTCCGCACGACCTGGCTGGCCGCGGGCGTCGCCGTCGTGGCGACGGCCGGAGCGACGGTTCCGTTACTGCGCACCGTTTCCGGCCTGTCCTGGCGGAGCGACAAGGGATCACAGGGCCTGCCGGTGAACAGGACCGCCGAGGCGGCCGGTGTCCTGGACACGGCGAAAGATCCGGGCTGGCGGCTGTCCGTGGTGACGCCGAAAGGCACGAAGACCTACTCGCTGGACGAACTCCGCGCGCTCCCGAGGACGTCGGCCGACCTGCCGATCGCGTGCGTCGAGGGCTGGAGCCAGTCCGCGCAGTGGAGCGGCGTCTCGCTGCCGGAGTTGTTGCGGCACGCGGGAAGCACGCCGGGTACGCCGGTCCGCGTGTTCTCGCTGGAGAAGGCCGGGCCGTACGGGATCAGCGACCTCCCCGGCGAGCACACCGCGGACGACCTCACCCTGCTGGCCCTGGAGCTCAACGGCGAGGTGCTCGACGCCGACCACGGCTTCCCGTGCCGGATCATCGCCCCGAACCGGCCCGGCGTCCTGCAGACGAAATGGGTCACCCGGCTGGAGACGCTGTGAAGACGATGCGGCTGCTGTTGTTCCTGCCCGGCCTCGGCGCGCTCGTCTGGGGCGCGACGCTGTTCGCCGAGTACGCCTTCCCGCTGCGCCCGGACGTCTTCGGGACGCTCGGCTGGCTCGCCGGCGGTCCGCTGGCGCACGACCTGCTGATCGCACCGATCGTCGGCGCGGCGGGATTCGCGCTGAGCCGGTTCCTCCCGGAACGCTGGAAGACCCCGGTCAAGACGGGCGCCGTCCTCACCGGTGTCCTGACCTTGATCGCGTTCCCGTTGCTGTGGCGGCCTTTCGGCGGCGCACGGAACCCCGGACTGCACGACGCCGACACCGTCACGGGCCTGCTCGTCACGCTCGCTGTCGTCTGGCTCGGCGTCCTCGTGGCCGGGCTCGTCCCGCGAAAAGCGCGTCATTGAGGGACATGTCGGTCAGGGTGGTCGTGGGTGGCGATTCAAGTTAGGGCCAACCGTGTCTTGAGTACCTACGGTCCGGCGTTTTCGCGTGACCGCACGGACGACACGCTGCGACAGCCAAGTCCCCGTCGCGTGTCGTCCGTCCGGTCACAGGTGCCGTCCATCCGGTCACGCGAGTGAGGCAATGGTGTCGTGCTCGACCGCTCGCGTGCCTGCCGGGGCACCCGGCCGAGCGCGGCGGCCTTCACGGGCCCGGGCGCCGGTGAAAGAGGTCGTGAGTGGCGATTCGGGTTAGAACACGAATCGCCACTCACGACCACCCCGACCCGACGCGTTCTCGTGGGCGATGGCGTTGCGAAAGCCACTTTCACAACATCCGAAGCCGGGACGCCGGTCGGCGAACAGACACCTTTGCCTTACCGCTCGATAAAAAGGACCACGCACGACCGGGATTGGCAGCCGGTCGCGCGTGGCCTCTGGGGTCCGGCCCGCTGGGGGTTCGAGCCGGAGCTGGTCTCGGCCGCGCACTGCGGCCGAGCGTCTCGGTAAGGGACTAGTTCGGGGTGACGGGCTGACCGCCGAGGGTCACCTCGATCACCTTGCCACCGTTGAGGGTGAACTTCACCTTGTCGTTCGGCGCGCGGGTGCGGATCTCCGCGACGAGCGCGTCCGCGTTGGGGATCGCCCGGTCGTCCAGCTTCGTTACGACGTCACCGGATTTGAGTCCCGCCTTCTCCGCGGGGCTGCCCGGGGAGATCTCGCCGAGCTGCGCGCCACCCGTCGGCGCGGTCTGCACCCGTGCGCCGATGAAGGTCTGCGTCGCCTGGCCGGTGTTGATGATGTCGTCGGCCGTGCGGCGCGCCTGGTCGATCGGGATCGCGAAGCCGATGCCGACGTTGCCGCCGCTCTCGCCGCCCTGGCCCTGCGCGGACTTCGGGCTGTAGATCGCCGAGTTGATGCCGATGACCTGGCCCGCCATGTTCGCGAGCGGTCCGCCGGAGTTGCCCGGGTTGATCGCCGCGTCGGTCTGCACCGCCGACATCACCGTGGTCTGGTCGCCGCCGCCACCGGCGCTCACCGGCCGGTTCAGCGCGCTGACGATGCCCGAGGTGACCGTGCCCGCCAGCTCGAACGGCGAACCGATGGCGACCACCGGCTGCCCGACGCGCAGGTCGTCGGAGCGGCCGAGCTCGACCGGGGTCAGGCCGCTGACGCCGCTGACCTTCACCACGGCGATGTCCGTCGTGGGGTCACGCCCGACGACGGTCGCCGTGCCCTTCTTGCCGTCCTGGAACACCGCCTGGATCTGCCCGCCGCCACCGGCGGCGACCTCGACGACGTGGTTGTTGGTCAGCACGTAGCCGTCGGTGCTGAGCACGAAACCGGAACCCTCGCCCGCACCCGACCGGCCGGACACCTGCAGCTCGACCACGCTCGGCGACAGCTTCTGCGCCACGGATTCGACCGAACCGGCGGGCAGGTTGCCCGTCTGCTGGGCGGGCTTCGGCGCGTCGAGCGCGTTCACGGAAGCGCCACCGGACGCGTCACCGGTCAGGTAGCCGACCGTGCCGCCCGCGACCCCGCCGACCACCAGGGCGATCGCCGCGACACCGGCGAGCAGTTTGCCCGAGGTGGACTTCCGCGCCTGGCGCTGCTGCGGGACCGCGTAGACCGAAGGACCCGGTTGGGTGAACGGCTGCTGGCCGGGGATCTGGTGTCCCTGGGTGTACGGGTGCTGCTGGGCCTGGGTCTGCTGCTCCGGAGCCGGCGCCTGCTGGGTCTGGGCCTGGGGCGACCACGGGTTGTACTGCTGTTCCGGGGTGTAGGCCTGCTGCGCTCCGGTCTGGGGAGCGGCATGGCCGCCGAGGCCGGTCGCGTCAGGCTGCTGCGGCGCAGGCTGTGCGGCCCAGCTCGCGCTCTGCTCCGCGTCCGGCTGGGTGCCGGCGGGCCGCGCCTTCTCGGCGTCCTGGCCGCTGGGGTCGTTCTCGGTCATGTCTTCACCTTGCGGGATGGTCCTGAGAAGTTCCTGAGCCAAAGCTGTGCATCGCACATGAGTATGGCCTCCTCAGCGGGTGGCGCGCAGCCTGTCCGCGATCTGCTCGGGGGTCGCGTCGTTGATCCACACGGCCATTCCGGACTCCGACCCCGCCAGGTACTTCAGCTTGTCCTTGGACCGCAGGACCGAGAACACCTCCAGGTACAGCCACCCGAGTTCGCGATCGCGTTTGGCGGGCGCCTGGTTCCAGGCCGCGATGTAGGGCAGCGGCCGGTCGTAGAGCCCGTCGCAGCGGCGAAGGACTTCGAGGTAGACGTCGGAGAAGTCGTCGCGCTCGGCGTCCGACAGCGCGGGGATGTCGGGCACCTGGCGATGCGGCACGATCTGGACCTGCACCGGCCAGCGCGCGGCCGGCGGCACGAACGCCGTCCAGTGCTCGCCCGAGACCACGACCCGCGCCCCGGATTCCCGCTCGGCGGCCAGGACGTCGCCCATCACCGGACGTCCGTGCTCGGCCTCGTAGGCGCGGGCGACCTCCAGCATCCGTTCGGTCTTCGGCGTCACGAACGGGTACCCGTAGATCTGCCCGTGCGGGTGATGCAGCGTCACGCCGATCTCTTCACCGCGGTTCTCGAACGGGAAGACCTGCTCGACACCGTCCATCGCGGACAGTTCGGCGGTGCGGTCGGCCCAGGCGTCGACGACCGCGCGGACCTGCTTCGAGGTCAGCCCGGCGAAGGAACCGTCGTGGTCGCTGGTGAAGCAGACGACCTCGCAGCGGCCGGCGCCCGGCGCGATCGGCACCAGGCCCGCGCCATCCACTGTGGACGATTCGCCGATGACGGTGCGGGAGAAGGAAGGGAAGCGGTTCTCGAACACCGCGACGTCGTAGTCGGGCTCCGGGATCTCGCTGGGCTTCCCGGGTTTGGTGGGACACAGCGGGCACAGGTCGGCGGGCGGTTTGTAGGTCCGCGTCTGCCGGTGCGCGGCCATCGCCACCCATTCGCCGGTCAGCGGGTCGCGCCGGATCTCCGACGCCGCCGCGACCTGAGGCAGGTCTCGCGTGTCCTCGGCGGTGCGCTCGGGCGCGCCGGGCGAGTCGAAATAGATGATCTCCCGGCCGTCGGCCAGGTGCCTAACCGTGCGCTTCACGCTTCTTCAGCCTCAGCCGTCTCCGCCGTTTCGGCGATCATCAGCTCACCCGCCTGCTCGGTGAGCTTTTCCCTTGCGTTGTCGGACAAACCGTCGTCCGAGACGACGACGTCGGCCTCTTCGAGCCCGGCGATCGTGGAGATGCCGACGATGCCCCATTTGGTGTGGTCGGCCAGCACGACCAGCTTGCGGCCCGCTTCGACGAGCGCGCGGTCGGTCTCGGATTCGGTGAGGTTCGGCGTGGTGAACCCTGGGCCGTCGGCCATCCCGTGCACACCGAGGAAGACGACGTCCAGGTGCAGCGAGCGCAGGCTCTGCACGGCGACCGGCCCGACGAGCGCGTCCGACGGCGTGCGGACACCGCCGGTGAGGACCACCGTGCGATCCGGCTGGTTCGCGCCGCGCAGCACGTCGGCGACCTGGATGGAGTTCGTGACGATCGTCAGGCCGGGGACCTCGTCGAGCGCCCTGGCCAGCGTCCACGTGGTGGTGCCGGCGGAGATGCCGATCGCGGTGCCCGGCCGGACCAGCCCGGCCCCAAGAGCGGCGATGGCCTCCTTTTGAGCGCGCTGGCGCACGGATTTGGCCTCGAAACCCGGTTCGTCGGTGCTCTTGCCGACGATGGAGGTGGCGCCGCCGTAGACCTTCTCGACCAGTCCCCGGGCGGCCAGCACGTCGAGGTCGCGGCGCACCGTCATGTCGGAGACGCCGAGCCTCGTGACGAGATCGCTGACCCGGACCGCCCCGGTCCGGCGCGCCTCCTCGAGGATCACCGCCTGTCGTTGCCGCGCGAGCACGAAGCCTCCGATGACTGCACTGGATCAACCACACAAAATCCTACACGATCAAACAAGGACTTCGCGCAGTGAAAAGGCAGGCTATTCGGCGGAGGTCTCCTCTACCTGCTTGACGCCGTCGATCGGGACGCCGCGGAAACTCAACACGAACAGCGCCACGGCGCCGAAGAACAGCGCGATGTCGGCGACGTTCCCGACGAACCAGCCGTTGTAGTCGATGAAGTCGACGACGTGACCGCGCGCGAATCCGGGATCGCGGAACAGGCGGTCGCCGAGGTGCGTCGTCGCGCCGCCGAGCAGCAGACCGAGCGAGATCGCCCAGCCCGCCGAGCGGACCTTGCGCGAGATCCACAGCAACGCGACCACCGCGACCGCGGCCACGATCGCGAAGATCCAGGTGGAATCGGCGCCGAGCGAGAACGCCGCGCCCGGGTTGTACAGCAGCCGGAACCGGATGAAGTCGCCGATCACCGGGATCGGCGCGCGGTCGGTGAGGGCGTCGACGGCCCACCCTTTGGTCAGCTGGTCGACGGCCAGCAGCACCGCGGCCACCAGCAGAGTCCACAGCAGACGGCGGGGCGGCATCTCAGGCGCGTTCTCGGTGCTCATCACCCGTCAGAGTAATGGCGAGCGCGTTGAGCGCGGCGGGGAAGCCCACGTAGACGGCGAGATGCAGGATCGTCTCGACGGCCTGCCCGAGCTCCCCCGCGGCCTTCGCTTGTTGGAGGACGTCGGCCAGCTCCGGCGCGACGCCGCCCTTCGCCGTGTACACCGCGATCCGCTTGAGCCGCCGGGTCGTTTCGTCGTCCTGCCCCAGGTCACCGCCGACGTTCGCCACGGCGGCACGGTGGAACGCGAGCTGGGCCTCCGCGTAGCCCAAGGCCTCCAGCGCCGCGACCGTCACCAGCTGCCGCTGCGCCAGCGAAAGCCCCGGCCGCTGGTAGACACCGCCGTAGACGAAAGCGACGGCTTCTCTGCCGTAGTCCGTGGCCTGAACGGCCTCGAACAGCTCCAGCACGGCGGGGTTCCCGACGCCGCCGAGAAGCCGGAGCAGTTCGAGGCCCTTGTCATAGTCGCCCATCAGGCGGGGGCTCCCGGGAGTCGCAAGGTCATCAGCGCGCCGCCGGTGGCGGCACGCCCCGCGTAGACGTCGCCGCCGTGCCGCTGCGCCGCGTGCTGGACGATGGCCAGGCCGAGCCCGGAACCGGGCAGCGTCCGCGCCTCGGACGAGCGGTAGAAGCGGTCGAACACCTTCGGCAGATCCTCGTCGGCGATGCCCGGCCCGGAGTCCTCGACTTCGAGCACCGCGGTGCCGTCGCCGACCGGGTACAGCCGGACCCCGACCGTCGTCCCTTCCGGCGAGAACTTCACCGCGTTGTCCAGCAGGTTCAGCACCGCGCGTTCCAGTGCGCTGGTGTCGCCGGTCAGCACCCACGGCTGGAGCGAGACGTCGAACTCGATCTCGCCCGCGCGGCGGCGTGCCCTGTCCAGCGCGCGCTCGACGACGTCGACCATCTCGACCCGCTCGTGCTCGATCCGAGGCTCGTCCTGGCGCGCGAGCTCGACGAGGTCGCCGATCAGCTGGGTCAGCTCGTCGAGCTGGCCGCGGATGTCGGCCTCGATGTCGCTGCGGTCTTCGTCGGACAGCGTCCGCGCGCCCGGCCTGCTCGCGGACAGGAGCAGCTCCAGGTTAGTGCGCAGCGACGTCAGCGGCGTCCGGAGTTCGTGCCCGGCGTCGGCGACGAGCTGCCGTTGCCGTTCCTGCGATTCGGCGACCGTGCCCAGCATCGTGTTGAAACTCTGGGTGAGGCGGGCGAGTTCGTCGTCGCCGCTGACCGGGATCGGCCGCAGGTCGCCGGTGGTGGCGACGCGTTCCGCCGCCGACGTCAGCCTGTCGACCGGCCTGAGGCCCGCTCTCGCGACCGCCGTTCCCGCGGCCGCGGCGACCAGGATCCCGGCGCCGCCGATCAGGAACAGGACCACCGAAAGCTCGTTCAGGGTGCGTTTGGTCGGGCCGAGCGACTGGGCGAGCACCATCGCCTGCCCCGCGCCCTGCGGGAGGGCGACGACGCGGCTGTCGGTCTTCGGATCGGTGCGCAGGGAGAACGCCTTGTCCCCGGAGGCGACCGCGATCTCGTCGTCGCCGTACGGCGGCCGGCTGCCGGACTGCGGGTAGGTCAGCCGGACCTTCTCCCCGACCGTCAGCTGGCCGATCTGCAGGTCCGCGCTGGCGAGGAAGGCGCCGGGCACCTGCTGCAGCTCGGTCTGCACCTGCGGCGACGCGACCGCGGCGTGCGCGCGGGCGACGAGGTTGTCGTCGACCTGCTGGTAGAGGTTGTCGCGCACGACGAGGTACGCGCCGAGGGACACCAGCGCCACCGCGCCCGCGACCGAAGCGGCCGCGAGCAGCGTCACCCGGCCGCGGAGCGAGAAGCGCCGGGTG
Organism: Amycolatopsis sp. NPDC089917; assembly: GCF_040684635.1. Taxonomy (NCBI): domain Bacteria; kingdom Bacillati; phylum Actinomycetota; class Actinomycetes; order Pseudonocardiales; family Pseudonocardiaceae; genus Amycolatopsis; species Amycolatopsis sp. NPDC089917. The sequence continues at coordinate 85,290 of NZ_JBFBGL010000014.1, forward strand.
CCCCAGCGGTCGCCGCGCGGATCCTTTTCGGAGACGTCGAGGCCGTGGACCGGATCGGTCACGGCGGGGTTTCCCGGAGGACGTAGCCCACTCCCCGAACCGTGTGGATCAGCCTCGGTTCGTTCCCAGCCTCGGTCTTTCGGCGCAAGTAGCCGACGTAGACCTCCAGCGCGTTGCCCGACGTCGGGAAGTCGTATCCCCATACTTCCTCCAGGATCCGGCTGCGGGTCAAGACGTGCTTCGGGTAGGAGAGGAACAGTTCCAGGAGGGCGAACTCCGTCCTGGTGAGACTGATCTCCCGTCCTGCCCGGCGCACTTCGCGCGTCCCCGGGTCCAAGGTGAGATCCGCGAACGACAGGATCTCGGCGTTCTGTCCCGCCTGCGGGTCCGGGATCGCGCGACGCAGAAGCGCGCGAAGGCGCGCGAGAAGCTCTTCGAGCGCGAAGGGTTTCGGCAGGTAGTCGTCGGCACCGGCGTCGAGGCCGGACACCCGGTCGGACACGGTGTCCCGCGCGGTGAGGACGAGAATCGGCAGGTCGTCACCGGTGCTTCGCAGGCGTCGGGCCACTTCGAGGCCGTCGAGCCGCGGCATCATCACGTCGAGGACCATCGCGTCGGGTCTGTTGGCGATGATCGCTTCCAGGGCCTGCGCGCCGTCCCCGGCCAGTTCCACCTGGTACCCGTTGAACTCAAGGGATCGCCTGAGTGATTCACGGACGGCCCTGTCGTCGTCCACTACGAGGATGCGCATGGCGACAGTCTTACGCAGAGTGCTGAGACTCGCCTAAGAACACACACAGAACCAACAAAGGAAATCCGGCGGTCCAGAAGACGTTTCAGCCGGTCTCGGGCCCTTTTGCAACAGGTGCGTTCCATCTGCGCCACAAAGCGAGCATTCGGACCCCCACCACGACGGCAGCTGCTACCACCGTCACCGGCCCCGGCGGCAGTCGCAGAGCGTGACCGATCACGACGAGCACCGCGCCCGCGAGAGCCGCGACCGCGTAGATCTCCTTCCGCAGCACGAGCGGGATTTCCCGCAGGAGTAGATCACGCACAGCGCCGCCGCCGATACCCGTCGTCATCCCGATCAGGCACGCCGCGTAGGGGGTGGCGCCCGCGTTCAACGCGATGGTGGTCCCCGCCGTCGCGAACACCCCGAGCCCGAGCGCGTCGGCGAGCAGCACGGCGCGCCGCAGCTTCGCGATCTGCGGGTGGAAGACGAACACGACCAGCGCCGTCCCGCCGCAGACCGCGAGATACGGCCAGGTCCGCAGGGTCGTGGGCGGCGTGATCCCGAGCAGGACGTCACGGATGACCCCGCCGCCGAGCGCGGTGGTCAGCCCGACGACGACCACCCCGAAGACGTCCAACCTGGACCGCACCGCCGCGAGCGCCCCCGAAGCGGCGAACGCGATCAAGCCGAGGAACTCGAGCGCGGTGAGGATCATTACTGGTCGAGCAGGCCACCGCGGTAGGCCAGCAGCGCGGCCTGCACCCGGTTCGCCGCGCCGATCTTGGACAGGACGGCCGAGACGTAGCCCTTGACCGTGGCCTCGGACAGGTGGAGGCGCCCGCCGATCTCCGCGTTGGACAGTCCCTGGCCGATCAGCCCGACGACCTCACGCTCCCGTTCGGACAGCGACGCGAGCAGCTTGCGCGCCGGCTGCGCGGCCCGCTGCTCGTCCCGATGCGACTGGACCATGCGCGCCGCGACCCCGGGATCGAGCACCGCGCCGCCGCGCGCGAGGTCCCGGACGGCCCTGAGCAGCGCCGCCGGGTCGATGTCTTTGAGCAGGAAGCCGTTGGCCCCGAGCCTGAGCGCGAGACTGACGTAGTCGTCGATGTCGAACGTGGTCAACATGGCCACGGTCGGCGGATCCGGCAAGGCGAGGATGGCCCTGAGCGCGCGGATGCCGTCGTCAGGCGCGCGCATCTTGATGTCGAGCAACGCGACGTCGGGGTGGTACCGCCGGGCGACCTCGACCGCTGATCTCCCGTCGCTCGCCTCGCCCACGATCTCGATGTCGGCAGCGCCGGACATCATGGCACGCAGGCCCGAGCGGACCAGTTCCTCGTCGTCGGCGAACATGAGCTTGATCAACGAAGCCCTCCGGCAGCCGGGGGAGCGGCGTCTCGCGTCCCGTTAACGAAGATTACCTACTGTTGTTCAGGGTTTCGAAACCAGACACGTACGAGTGACCCCTGCGGGTCATCTGTGTCGATCTAGCTCTCGATTCAGACCCTGTTTGCCTGGGTGTGAGTGTGCGTGCTCAGGGACGGATCCGCAGGTCGAGTGTCACTGGGCGGCCAGTGTCCGGTTCTCGCCTTGGGATCTTCGGGGGTCGGGTGCGCAACCGCCGTTCGGGTCATTCCGGGCTTTCACCGGGCTGGCCGCTTGCTCCGCCCGGGTGCGACTTGCGCCCTCACGCTCGGGCCGCTCCGGTCACCCGGTAAGCTGCGCCTGGCAGTACATGCCCTCGTAGCTCAGGGGATAGAGCACCGCTCTCCTAAAGCGGGTGTCGCAGGTTCGAATCCTGCCGGGGGCACTCTCCAGCGACCACATGTTCGGTTGCCTCGCAAGCTCACTGGGTCACTCGTCGTAACTTCTGGGGAGACGACGGCTACCCGAACCTCCGCAAGGTCACAGCGGGCCAGCAAAGCCGCGTTGATTTCGATGCGCTCGCATCAGATGACAACCCGGTACCGGCCGCCCCTCCAGTTGGAGGACAGAGTCACCATTCCCGGGACGCGAGCCTTACGCACTGGGGCGGGATCGGTGCTGCTTAGAGATGTTGAAGCGGTAACACGTCTGGCTACCGGGCTACTCAGACAAAGCCTGACGACCAGCCAAAGCAGGCGAGCCGCCTCGGGCGTCCGAGTAAATCTCCCGGCCTATGAGGTCGCGGTCGCGTGGAAGTGTCGCACAACGTCGACTTCAACCGTTTAGATTGAAGGGATGGGGTATCTGATCCATCTAGAGGCGTTACCCGATTTCCTCCGGGGCGAGCGCCGAGAACGGGACCACTTCACCAGCAACTTTCCGTTGGGACTGGGTCGGCCCGAGCACGGCTTTCCGCACCTGTGCTTCGTGTTCGGACCATCGAAGTCTCTGACGCACGTCGGCGTCGTCCTGCGCAAAGGAGACACGAACAGCACCTTCACGTACAAGCTGAACGTCATTCACGCCAGCTCGGTCGGCGATCCAATTGGTCGCGAGGACCTTGAACGAAAGCTTCACGGAACCCATCGAGCCTCCATCGTCAAGGCATTGACGCAGGGCAACGGCACGTTGACAGAAGCTGCGGACGACAATATGGTTCGCGCGCTGCAAGCGCTACGGCCCCCGTTCGCCGAGCGGCTGCAGTGGCTGATGAACGTCAGGGTGCATCGAGTTGCCTCCCCCTCTGCTGACCGCTGGGCTCTCGCCAAGGACGCGGTCAGGGCAGGGCTTCGCATCGGCGGCTACTCGGTCGAGCGCCTTGACGAGTGGGAGCTACCGCTCGACGTCGAGGACACGGTTCTGGCTGGCATCAAGCCGAGTGACTACGAATCGGATTTGATCGACCACGACTCAAGGGCATTCCCAGGCTGGGTTCCACAACGAACCAATCGGGTCGGCGTGCGAGTGTTCGCCGACGGACCGCGTCGAATGGAAATTACTAGCATCAATGCGGCACCACAGGAAGGGAAGATTGGTGTCGACCTAGTTTACTACCACCGGAATTCGCGGAGCCTAATTCTTGTTCAGTACAAACGACTCGAAGGCAACAAGGAAGTGCTAGTCGACAAGCGCCTGCGGCGTCAGATCGAACGCATGGAGCCGCTGCAAGGCCTGCAGCGCGAGCCGGCCCATCACACGGATTGGCGACTCGGCCCAGATTACTGTTTTCTCAAGCTGTGCCGCACGAACACTCCCTCAGGGGAGATTGACCCGGCGAATCTAGAACTCCTTCCCGGCCTATATTTGCCACTATCCTTCCTGCACTTGGTCCTCAAAGATCCTCGCGTACTCGGGCCACGAGGAGGAGCGTACCTAGGATACGACCGAGTCGAACGACACATCGACAACACCACCTTTTTCCATCTTGCTAAAGAAGGCTGGATCGGCAGCTCCGGTATCGACATAAAAGTGATCGCTGACGTCGCCAACGGCTCAATTGATGACGGCAGCGACTTCATCCTTGCCGAGGACATCAGCGAGGAGACAGCAAAGGAACGTCAACAACGCAGCCGGTACAAAGGGCCGCGCCATCGAGTTCCGAAGCCCACGCAGGAGCAGATGGACCTCTTCGGCGGCGCCTACGGATCATGAAAGGTTGGAACTCAGCAGTTCCGGGGCCGGCGTGCACATCCACACAGCCATGGCAGTCTTGGTGCCGTCGCCATGTCGGGTGACCGTGGATTGCAGCTGAACCTTGATCACACTGGTGAGTGAAATCCGGATTGCCAGCCTTGCTGGAGCAGATATATGCCTCACCCGGACGCAGGGCAGTCATCCTCGCCAGCGAGTGCGGGCATTCACACTCTATCGGCACTTCAGCCAGGCAGGTGAGTTGAAGTTGTGCAGGATGACCTGGCTGGACGGTCGCTCAGCGAGATTGGCACTGACGGGGGGATCCTGGCTCGCCATCAGGATACTTATCCAAGCCGTTCCCCGGAAATCCACCGAACGCCTCCTCTAACTGACCCCAGTACTCGATGAGCCCAGAGCTAGTCTCGCTCGCTGGACCGCACGCTCGGCAACACAGCATCCTATTGTCTGCGTTTAAACCCTGTGTTCACTCAACGTCGCCCAGACTCATAGCGTGTGACTCTAGGCATGACCAACCTTCACGAGGCACTATTCTGACGGCTGTGAACGATATTGCGAAGTAATAACGGCCCCCATCCATGACTCTTCGGTGTCGAGGAACCGGTCAAACAGCGGCTTACACACCATCGTCAGACGCTTCGAGTTCGTCGAGAATTCGCCACGCAAGGTCGGCAAGCGTCTCGCCGGAACTGGTCACCCAACGGGCAGTGCCTTGGTTCGCAACGGGCCGCTGCTCCCATCGGGCCAGCTCCCACATATGGGAGATCAGCCCCGAGGGCGAGTACTGCTTTCCGTCAGCCGCCCAGAGAATCGGTTTGGCACGGTGTGGAACCCACGTCGCCCGGGAACGTTTCTCGTCCTCGGCGAGCCAGTCCCGCAACGCCTCGGTCTCAAGCGGGAAGGCCGCAGAGAGCGCGAGCGCGTCCCCCTCCGTCAGGGCAGCCTTGTCGACGAGAACGGAGACCGCATTGGGCCGGCGGCGTTTGCGCTGCGCCGGAGCGCGCCGATACTTATCTGGACTAGAAACATCACGACCCACAAGATCGTTTCCAAGGGCGCGGTCGACAACCTGGCGACACTTGAAGACATCCGAGCACACGGCACGAATTTGCGAGCGTTCAGTGAACAAGTTGTCAATTGCGACCGCCACCGCGGGCAAAAGCTCCGAGATCAGCTGCGGCGTCTTTTCAACAGCCTGAGCTGCCCATTCCAGTTTTGCATCCGGTTCGTCGATGGCCTCAGTGTCCAGACGACGGAAGACGAGATGAGTGAGCAGGTAGACACCATGCTCGGTCAGGGCGACGCCCCTTCCCTCATAGCGCGCACGCAGCCGGTGCAGACTGCGCCGCACCTCCCTGAGGACCTGCACCGCGTTCCACAGGAGATAAGCGCTGGGCTGGGGACGGAACAACACATCGTAGATGCCCTGCGACCCACGTTCCCACAGCACGTCGAGGGTAGTTGCGATCCGAGCTGCGTACTGGCTGTCTGGATGAGCACATGCCAGTGCACAAGCGGCCTCGACGACCGAGCAGCCCGTATCCGGGTGCGGTTCCAGCTCGCTGCGGCGGACGCTGTATTCGAGGCCCAGTTCGGCTCGCATCTCATCCAGAATAGCGGCCTGGCTCGAGTCAAGGGCGATGAAGTCACGTGCCTCAACACGATTCTGGCGGTTGGTGGCCTGGGTGGTCTGCTTGGCGAAGTTCTTGGCCTGGCCTGTCACAATGATGCGCACGCCGATTTGCGCCGAAGCGGCGACCTCGTCGACGACGACCGCCTCGGCCACGGAACGAACCGTTTGCGCGCCATTGACAACGCTGGCGCCGTGCAGGGTGAGACCGAGTGGATATGCATGCGGCGACCGCATGGACTGCTGGGTCTTCTCGACCGATTCGCAGAGAATCGTCACACCGTTGTTGAAGTACCAGAAATGCGCAGGTTCCTCCGTGAGGGTGTCAATCAGCTCGTTGTTGATCGCCGTCCTGCCGAGCGGGTTGCGGATATTCAGGTTGAACAGATCCGTGCCATGCCCCACCCATTCGGCGACTTGTTCGGCCTGGACCACACCTTGATATGACTCGTACGGAGAGCTGATCGAAAACCATGGGAACAGTTGAGCCGAAAGTTCGACGGGCCGCGGCGCGAGATCCTTGCGGACCGACTCCCACATCTCCGCCGCGAGGATGATTCGGTGACGCAGAACATCCCCGTGGCGATTGAATTCCTGCTCTCCATGAACGAGGGCCTGCCTGAAGCCTTCTGTCACGTCGTCGGCTCTCATCAGAGCAACCACCTGGGTGACCGGAACCGGCCCCTGGGACATGACCGTCTTTGCGAACTCGGCCAGCTGACGACCGCGCGGGTTGAACGGAGTGAAATCCTCGTCATCGATGAGCCGAAGCCCCGTGAGCAGTTCCATCACCGCCGAGCGCTCACTTTTCGCCTTGCCGTCCTTGCTCCATTTGGCCTGGACGAGGTAGACGTGCGGGTTCGGGCTGGTCACCACCGCGATCGCGTCGATCCCTTGATCAGCCACGCCATCGATGACCGTCAGCGCAGCCTCCGCCGGGCTGAAACCGGTGACAATCCTGACCGCTTGAGCGGTCAGTGCCCGAGACAGCAAGCGGGGGTTGCGCTCTTCGAACAGCTTCCCCTCAAGATCATTGGCGTCCAGAAGACCTGCGTCAACATAGACGGTGCGCAGTGCATTCTCGACCTGACGGACCTGGAGGGCGACGTCATCGTGACCAATCCGGGTGCTGGACGTAGTCAAACTGTCATCCTTCCTGGCGGCCCAGACGGCCGATTTGCTTGTCGAGATTGCGGACGTGGGTCGAACCGGCGCCAAACGCGTCGACCAGACGGGGGCGGACAGCTTCCAGTTCGCTCAGAGCCTCGTCAGGATGACCGGCCACTGCGAGCATCTGGGCGATGATGAAACGGGACTCGAGAATTGCGTCCGCTTTGTCCACGTCCGCCGAAAAATCGGCGTTCTGTACGTAAAACCGCAGCTGACGCAAGGCCGCTTCCGACCTTCCGAGCTCGGCGTAGGCGTGCCCCGCATGGTAGGCGCAGTCTAGGACTACCGGGTCGTTCGGCTGCAGATATTCCCGGTATTCGCGTCCGACGACATCGAACAGATCTGCCGCGCGTGTGTACTCCCCGGCATAGAAGAACGCAGCAGCAAGATAGTGGCGGAGGCTGACTGCCAGAGCCCGGTCGTGCCACGCACGGTCGATCCCGTCCTCCAGTAAGCGGATCGCCTCGGACGGCCGTTCATGTTCCAGCAGCACCTCGACATTCCGCTGCAACGCCGAGAATTCCTCGTCAGTGAGCCTGCCGCGCTCGGGCGCCGGTTTGCGGCGCTGCGCCGGAGCCAGCAACGGCCGCCGGAACGGACGCGTCGGATCTCGGCTTTCGTTACTGCTCGAGGACTGGCCCGGAGTCTGCGCCGCCGTCAGGGGCACGAGTGCCTCGTAAACAGCCTCCGCCGAGGGGCGCGCCTGAGGATGCTTTGCCAACATAGATGCGACCAGCGTGTCAACGGTCACGGAGATACTGGCCCGCCGTTCCCGTACCGAGGGTACAGGCGACTGCAGGTGGTGCGCACGCAGTGGCACATCGGTCGTCGCCTGGAAAGGCACATCACCGGTGAGCAACTCGTACAGCAAGCAGCCCAGGGAATAGATGTCCGACGCCGACGTCACAGCTTGCCCGAGGCACTGTTCCGGCGACATGTACGCCGGCGTGCCGACCGTCCGATCGACCTGGGTCAACCTCGGCAACGCACCCGCCCCACGCAGGATCGCGATGCCGAAATCGAGCACCTTGACGAGGCCACCGTCGACAAGCATCACATTGCCGGGCTTGATGTCGCGATGGACGATGTCTACCCGGTGCACATCGGCCAGCACCGCCGCGATCTGCGCCGCGATCGCTGCCGCCCACGCGATGCTCGGCGCCGCGGCGACATAATCCGTATGATCGAGAGTTGCCTCCAGTGTCGAACCACGCAAGAGCTGCATGACGAGCCATAGCTGGATGCTGCCGTCAGGTCCTTTTTCGACGCCGGTGTCGTAGACGGCCGGAGTACCAGGATGCTCCAGCTGGGCGGTCGTGCGGATCTCGCGCAGAAACCGCTTGCGGTCGCGCTCCTGCGCGTCGAGGATCTCGGCGGCCTCCGGGCTGTCCGGTACTGCCGGGACCGCTGATGGCGGGCGCAGCACCTTGATCGCTACTCGCCGATCCAGGCGTTCGTCGTAACCATGGAAGACCTCGCTCATGCCCCCACGGCCCAGTAACCCATCCACCCGGTAACGCTCGGCGAACAGCCGCCTCCTGTCAGGTTCCTCCGCCTCGCCTGCCACGCTGCATCCCTCCCCTGAAGATCAAACGCTACGACGATGTACGCCGAAGGTCATCCCTCCATCGTGCGGCCACCGGTCTCGCGTTTCATCTCAGCACGCAACCGCGCCAGCGCTTCGTCCCGCGCCGGTTCGGTGATGATCCGATACGCACGCTTTCGTGCCGCTTCCTTGATCGCCTTCCGGAACTCGTTGTTGTCGAAATACAACTTCATGAAGTCGGTGTTACGTTCCGAGTTCTCGGCAACGATGTCGTCGAGCCTGTCATCGGCGACCTGTCCGAACCGGGCCTCGTCGTTCATGAGGGCGATCTGCTGCATGCCGGTGTCTTCAACCAGGCCGACAACCTGCTGGTAGACCAGAACCTGGTCGAAGGTACCCAGATCCAATCCGAACCGGTCATTGAGTTCCTCGATGACCTCGGACAACGGCTTCATCTCCGGCTCGCGGTAGCCGCCACCGTCAGCAGCGTGGCCACGCACATCGCGGTCCCCGACGGCCGAAAGCGACACGTTGTGGCGTCCGGTGAACTCCAGTCGGAAGTGACTCAAGTCGGCATCGCCTATGTCGACCGACGTCGACGGTCGCCCCGGGAGGCGGATCAACAACACTCGGCCGAACTGGTAAAGCCGCTCTAGGTCCCGATCTCCCCAGTCGACGATCTGTGCGATGAGGCTATAGGCGCGCACGTAGTCCTGAAGTGCACCCCGGAAGCCTTCACGTTCGTTTTCGGTCTCGAGTGCCTCGAAGCGGTCAAGAGTCGGCTTCAGGTATTCGTGCAGCTCAGCGTGCAACTTACGCTCCGCCGCGTCCGGCATCCGCCCCGGCCCGGCAGCGGCGAGTACGCGGATGAACGCCTCCATCTCCGAGGCCACCAGCAACGCGTAGTCCATAACATCACGCTGCATGGTGTAGAGCAGATTCGGATCGGTCGGTTCGGTGATCGTCGTCTCGAACCAACCCTCGAAGGCACTCTGAATGTCGTAGGCCTGGTTGACGAAGTCAAGGATGTGCACATCGTCCTGCGACTTCAGCGGATGGATCCGGTTGAGGCGCGAAAGAGTCTGAACGGCGGCGACGCCGGTCAGCGGCTTGTCGACGTACATCGCGCATAGCAGGGGCTGGTCGAACCCCGTCTGGTACTTCTCCGCCACAACCAGCAACCGGTACTCGTCCTGGTCACGCGCGGCCGCCTGCGGATCGTCTGCCTTTGTGTAACCGAAACGGTCCGGGAGTTGCCCCTCCGGGAAACCGTTAAGCTGTCCCTCGGTGAACTCCAGCTCAGTCTTCTCGTCTTTCAGCTGCCCGGAGAACGCAACGAGCGTACCGCAGTCGGTGAATCCGCGGAGCTCGACGTAGTTGCAAATCGCCTGGTACAGATCGTGCGCATGCTGACGGCCTGCGGTGACGACCATCGCCTTGGCCCGACCCCCCAGCCGTCCGGCGATGTTGTCACGGAAGTCGTCAACGATCAGCTTTGCCTTCTGCGCCAACGACGTTGGATGCCGCTCGGCGAGTCGGACCAGTTTCGCTCTCGCTTTGGTGGTGTCGACGTCCGGATTGGCGATCTGCGACTCGGCCTGCTCGACGGCGGCATTGCGCAACCGCCACTTGGTATCGTAGGTGATGTAGTTCGCCAGCACGTCAAGGATGTAGCCCTCCTCGATCGCCTGACGCATCGAATAGATATGGAACGGCACGTGCATGCCCTTCTCCCCGGTGCGCGGGTGCACGCGTTCCGAATCGAGGGTGCCGAATAGCTTCAGCGTCGGGGATTTCGGAGTGGCGGTGAACGCGAAGTACGAAAGGTTCGGTTGTTTGCCGCGCACCCGAGTCATGTACTCGGTATCGTCCTCATCCTCCTCGCGCGGCACCGCGTTCGCGCCGAGTGCCTGCTTGAGCCGAATCGCCGAGTCGCCACTCTGGGAAGAATGCGCCTCGTCGATGATGACCGCGTAGCGCTTCCCGGCCAACCCCAAATCGGCAATCTTGTTCAACACGAACGGATACATCTGCAGGGTACTGATGATGATCTTCGATGTCGCGTCGTCGAGCGCCGCGGCCAGCTGCGTCGAATCCACGTCGATCTTCTTCACGACCCCGGGTGTATGGTCGAACTGAAAGATGGTCTTCTGCAGCTGCCGGTCAAGCACGACCCGGTCGGTGATCACGATGGTCTTGTGGAAGACGGGCCGGTTGTCTGCGTTGAACAGGTTCGACAGGCGGTGCGACAGCCACGAGATCGTGTTCGACTTGCCGGAGCCGGCCGAGTGCTGGACCAGGTAGTTGTGCCCCGCGCCATAGGTCCGGGCGTGCGCGACCATCTTCTGCACGGCATCCCACTGGTGATAGCGCGGAAAGATACGCGGCGCGGTGTGCGGGCCGACCTTCACAGCCTTCTTGTCCGGTGCCGTAATGTGGATGAACCGGTGCAGGATCTCCAGCCAGTTGTCCCACTGCCAAATCTGTTCCCACAGGTAAGCGACGCTGTAAGAGCCGGGCGCCGCAGGCGGGTTACCGGCACCTCCGGACGCCCCCGGACCGTCGGTTCCGGTGTTGAAAGGCAAGAACTGCGTGTCATGTCCACGCAATCGCGTAGCCACGAAAGCGCGATCGGGATCGACAGCGAAATGGACCAGAGCCCGCTTGGCGAAAAATAGCTCGTTCGGCTCACGGCGCCGGTACTGCTCGATAGCGTGGTCGGCATTCTGCCCGGTGTTCGGGTTCTTCAACTCGACCGTCGCCACGGGCAGTCCGTTGACGAAGAACGCCATGTCAACCGACTGTTGCCGATCACGGCCGCTGTAGTGCAGTTGCCGAGCGACCGTTAGAAGGTTCGATTCGTACTCCATGAGCGCATCGGCGGCCAGCGTGTGACCTGGCCGAAAGTAGGCCAGCTGGATCCGCACCCCCCGGTCACGAACCCCCTGGCGAAGAACGTCTAGTACACCTCGCGCATCGACCTCGGCAGCCACGCGCTGCGCGAACTGGCGCTGCGCGGTCGACTGGTCGCCGCCGTAGAGGTCGACGAGCCGTTCCCAGGCCAGCTGTTGCGTCGCGCCGATGAATCGGTACATCTCACCGGTGTCGATCCCCAACTCGACGTCGAACGTGTCTTGCCCACGGTCCCAGCCACGCGCGAAAAGCTCAGCCTCGACGCGGGCTTCAAACGCGGCCTCGGTGTGCGCCCGCAGATTCATACGACAACACCACCGGAGAGTTCCGCACCACGTGTGGTCCAAACATCGATCTGACCAGTCACTGCGGCCACAATCAGTGCTTGCCGACGCTCTGCAAGAAGTGCAAGCTGACGGTTGAGGACAGCTGTCAACTCAGCGGCATCTAGCTGACGCTCGCTGGCAGCTTCAGCCATGTACTTTTGTTCGGTTTCGTCCTCGGGCCACCTGACCGAGAAGTTGGAAAGGTCTTCCATACCGAGAGTTGGCTGAGCACTGTCCGCACCGGTTGCAAGCAACGCCTGCCTTTCAAATTCCGCAGTACCTACCCACGCGGCGAATAGCGCCGATGCATATCGTGGATACAGCCGCAATACGGCGACCGCACGCGCCGTATTCGCTCCGACTAGTTCCTCGGACACAACCGCAGCCCTCCCCAGCGTTCCAACGACGCTCAAGAGGACGTCATCGAGCATGGTCACGGTGCGCGAGTACTGCCGTGAAAGTTCCTTTGGAATCACAGCCAGGCCATCCCTACTTGAGAGGCCAATAAGATTACTTACTCGAATAAACGGGACGCCCTCATCAACAAATTCAGGCACAAGTACGCCATAGCGAGCCTTAGTGCGCAGGAGATATTTAACGCGAGTCCAGATTCCAGACCTACTTCCTCGAAAAAGTTCCGTTCGCCACGCTTTTTCGCGTTCGTCAACCTGGGCCAATTGAAGCAACCTAAGGGAAGTAAGCCTGTCAATCTGAGCAGTCTCGCCGTCGAGGAAATCGGCGATGCGACGCTGCTCGTCAAGAGGCGGAATGGCTACAGGAGCTCCCGCCAGACGCTCTCTGTTCAACTCAATTTGATTAGTGGCACCAACCGTAAGCGCCGAGTGGATAAAGTCGTAGAATAGCCGGGAACTCAGCCAGTAGTAAATAAACTTTGAATCCGCGACACGCCGGTCCGCACGAACAACAGTTATATGCCCATCGGCGACACACGGGAGGTTGTCTGGCCCGGCCGTAAAGTATCCAACGCGGCCGAGCGTCCCAGTTCCCGTTGAGTTGACTAGCACATCACCAGGAATCAGGTAGCCTTTGAGCCGCCTAGGATTTCCCTGATAGTCATGGAATCGCGTACGATCCCAGTCGAGGCCAAGCGCTTGGTTAGCGGCCTGACTAATCACCCGGACTGGCCCATCTTCTACGTAGTCGGGTGCGGCACCTCGATTAAGGAAGCTGGTCGAGAACTTCAGAGACGACCAGACCCAAGTCTTAGGTAGCGTGATATCGAGCCTCGCACTCATCCGGTCACCTCGCCCAGGAGCTTCTGGATCTGCGCCTCCAGCTCACGCAACTCCGCGTCGATCTCTGCCAGTGGGCGCGGCGGGGCATAGGTGTAGAAATGGCGAGTGAAGGGGATTTCGTAACCGACCTTTGTCTTACTATAGTCGATCCAGGCATCCGGAACATGCGATGTGACTTCGCGAGCGAAGTAGGCGTCGATGTCCTCATCCAGGGGAATGTTCTCGTAGTCACGAAGGTCGGGGTCGGGCAGCACGTTCCCATCATTGTCCTTCTGTACCTCACCTCCGGGGTCAGACACCGAGATCGCACCCCAGAACGCCTTGAGCAGCGCGGCCCTATTCGGCCAGGGCGCGCCAGCTGCAGCGACAGAGGCATGCAGGGCGTCGGCTGCCTCCTTCTTCGTCCACCACTGTGAGCCGAGAGAATCCCGCAGAGCCTCGACCAGAGCCTCACGACCTCCCCACCTGGCCAGCCCTTTCGCATTGTCCAGCAAATCAAGAGTGTCCTCGGTAATCTCGAAGCGTAGCTTGAGCGGACGGTCGACAGTAATGCGATGGTAACCGAACTCGCGGGTACCGAAGATCTTCACCTTTCCGTGGTCTGAGTGCTCAGCGTCGGCCGCGACCGCGACCGCATTAACGTACAGCTTGGTGATATGGGCAATCTGCGAGTCGTTGATCTCCTTGCGTTTGTCACCGAAAGATTTCCGCATCTTCTGCCACTGGTCGCGGGCGTCGAGCAGAACGACCCTATCGCGGAGCTGCTCGGCCTTACGGTTCGAAAGCACCCAGAAGTAAGTGGAAATGCCCGTGTTGTAGAAAATTTGATCCGGCAGAGCGACGATTCCCTCCAGAAGGTCGTTTTCCAGGATCCATTGACGAATTCGCGACTCGCCAGATTCAGCCGCCCCCGTGAACAACGGAGAACCATTAAAAACGATCGCGAGACGGGCGCCCTTACCCTCAACCGGCTCCATCTTGTCGAGCATGTTCAGCAGAAATAGAAACGAACCATCATTGATCCGGGGAAGTCCAGGACCGAATCGACCGGCATGGCCGAGCTCTGCCTCGTCTTCAATAAATTCCTTGACCTTCTTCCACTCCACGCCGAACGGCGGGTTGGAAATCATATAGTCGAATTTTCGATCGCCGTACCCGTCGGCACTAAACGAATTTCCGTACTCAATGTGGCCAGGCTGGCCACGCATGAGCATGTCAGCTTGACAGGTTGCCCAGGCTTCTCCGTTGACTTCCTGTCCGAATAGGTAAACCTCAGCTCCAGGATTGATCGACTTGATGTGATCTTCAGCCGCAGTAAGCATTCCACCGGTACCACACGCAGGGTCGAGAATGTTGATTACCTGGCCTTCGCCAGCGACAGTATCGACATCGGGAGCAATCACCAGGTTGACCATCAGCTTGATGACCTCGCGCGGGGTAAAGTGTTCCCCCGCGGTCTCGTTGGAATCTTCAGCGAACTTGCGAATCAGGTGCTCGTAGACGTAGCCCATGTCGTGGTTGGTGAGCTTGTCCAGGTTGCGCATGCCCGCAAATCTTCCGACTACTTGATAGAGAATCTTTGCGGTCGCAAGGCGGGTCACCTGGTTGTCCAGCTCGAAGCGCGCCAAGATCTCTCGAACATTCGGCGAGAATCCATTAATGTAGTCGCGCAGGTTCTTTGCCACACCCGTCGGATCAGCAGCTATAGTATCAAAGTTCTGCTCGGAAGTATTATAGAACAACAATTTGGCCGCGACCTGCAATGGGCGCTGCTTGTTCTGGATATTCTGGCTGTCGAGTTTGGCGTTCCGCGCGCGAACGGCAGCGCGAGTCGGCTCCATCACTGCATCAAGACGTCGCATCAGCGTGAACGGCAGGATCACCTGTCCATATTCGTGCCGCTTGTAGTCACCGCGCAGCAGATCGGCGACCGACCAGATGTCGTTCGCCATCTTGGAATGCGTAGGTCCTGAGGTCACAGTTTTCTCGTCTCACCTTCGGTTACGTTGGAGCCATCAATGTTCTTCAACGAGGGCAGATCGGGGGCTAACACGCCGGTCGTCAGTCCGTGGATGGTCTGGTCGATCACGTTCGCGCTTACCTTCGCCATCGCGGCCAGCACGCCTTCCAGCTCTTGCAGGTGCCTAAAGGCATCACCGTATCGACGTTGCTCGGCAAGGGACATGCTGGGGACGCGGCAGCGGCGCAAGTCATCGCGGCTGAGTGCACCGAGCGTGTTGGCGAGCGGCAGCGCTGCAGCGTCGGCGCGCAGGAAAGTCGCAACGAAATGCGCGTCCAGGCGAGTCTCATCCAGTTCAACAACCTGTGCGATCCCGTCGTCGTCGGAGGACGTGCCGGTTGCGACGGCCGGCGGCCGTCCGAGCGTCCGCAGCAGCAGATCACCCTTACGCGGTGTCGTGTCGCGGGAGCAGATCGTCAAAGCGCCACCTCGTTCTAGCTCGCCGAGCGCCACAAGAGCGAGGTGGGTCGACGACCGAGAGGCGTCGAACCGAGGCAGCCCGCGGCCGACCTGGGCGTAGAGAGCCTGCAAGCGTTCGGTGACGCGGGCGAGGCCGTCGGCACTCACATCGACCCGTGGTAGGACATGGCGGGAGGGAAGCAGACTGGTGTCTCCCTCGAGCAACTCGACTCGCGGAACAACGCGGCAGACGGCCGGGTTGGCATTGGCGAACAACTGCTGCCAGGCGGCGTAGTCGTGCGGGACGGCGGCCGGATCCGCCAACCTCGATAGATCGGCAACGTGCACTGACGCCTGTTCGGCTGCATCGGAGGAGCGCTGCAGAACCCAGAGATAGACATCGGTGCCCGGTACTGACCCCATTCCCTTCGGCAACGCGATCACGTCCCGGAGTACCCCGGAGCGCACCAGCTCCGCTCGGATTCTCCGCCCGGATGGCTGAACGCAGGTGCGCGGCGACACAGCTACCACAGCGACACCGCGCGGACGCAGGTGCGCGTAACAATGCTGGACCCA
This sequence comes from Amycolatopsis sp. NPDC089917, assembly GCF_040684635.1. Taxonomy (NCBI): domain Bacteria; kingdom Bacillati; phylum Actinomycetota; class Actinomycetes; order Pseudonocardiales; family Pseudonocardiaceae; genus Amycolatopsis; species Amycolatopsis sp. NPDC089917. The sequence continues at coordinate 101,441 of NZ_JBFBGL010000014.1, forward strand.
AGCCAGCTCACTGTCGCGGGGCTCCGGAACACCGAACTTCCAGCGCGGATCGGCAGCCAGTTCGACCGAAGGCCACTGGGGTTGATCGAGCGGGGGTTCGCACACGACCGCTGCCGCCGCACCGAGATACCCGCTAAGCCGGTTGTCCAGCAAGGAGTCACCGACGTAGATCTCATACGGCACGTCGTGCGGGCTTCCGCGCAGGTTCCATCCCGCGAGCGAGGCGGCCGCCTCGTCGATCTCCTGGCCTACCAGCCGGACCTGGTCACCGAAACGGTCAGCGACAGCAGCCAGCAGGGTTGCGTCGAAGCACGCCGGGTCGAGCACGGCAGGCACCTCGGCTTCTTCGACATCGTCGGCGTCTACCCGCCACACGTCCGTGATCGAACGCGGCAGCAGCGACACCATCACTTTGGCCAGCAGCTGCCCCGAGGTGAGATCGGTGAGCGCACGTTCCGGCGCGTCTCCCCAGCCGCGGCGAGCCAGCGCGTTCTTCGCACCGGTCCACGGCGTCGAAGAGTCACCGAGAGCCTGCGTACCAGTCCTCGTCCGCCCAGCCGTCGCCAACTGGTCGGCCTTGCCGGTCGCCACCAGCCAAGCCATGACGTCGGCCTGAGAGAATGTCGGGCTGGCTCCGCTTTCCCCGATCGGCTTGGGGAACTCCGGATAACGGCGACGCCAGTTCGACACAGCGGCACGCCCAACACCTGCCAACCGCGCGATCGCTGCGGCCGTCATCACGCTGGGTTCATCTGGGCTCACTTCGGTAACGCTACAGAGTCGCTCCTCACGAAACAAGGCCGCTGTGGACACTGACGCCTGCGTTCACAAACTGTGTACCGAGTGGCTCACGTTCACAGTTCTGCGCCGATCGCCCTGGTCGCCAGAGTGCTTCGCCCGCCGCCAACTCCCGAAAGAGGTTCGAAGTGACCATCAAGACCGCCGCCAGGCAGCGAGCGAGCGGGCGCGCTGGCCACGCGCGAGACTCCGCTCTACCGGATGCACCCCCACGACCCGACCGCAGACGAGGACCTGCGCCCCTTCGTGCTGCCGCGCTACCTGGATCGCGACGGCTTCGCGAGCTTCCTCGTCGAGCATGACGGCTTCGAGGGCCTAGTCGTCTCCGGCACGACCGCCCCAGGACCTTCCGGCTAGCGCCGCTCGCTGGGTGGGTTGACGGAGGAGAATAGGATCTCTCCCGGCCTTCTCCCGCTGCGCACCGAGAACGCCCTCTACGGACTCACACGTATGGCGGGCAGCTGCTTCCTATCCCACAAGTTAAGTGCACTGGTAGAGCAGCACCCGATACTGCATGGTGGACACGGTTAACAGGTTTCACGGCCGCGGCCTAGTCGCGGTCATCGACACGGTCGCCGATGTCGGTGACAAGCTTGGCATGTTCTACGCGGAAACCGGGTTGTAGTCGACAACTTGTCGCTTGCGCAAAGCGCCGCCGGCCCGCCTTGATAAGGGCCCGAGACCCGCTCACAAGTAGTATGCGGACGAGCCGCCGCACAATTTCCGGCCGGTGGCCGTCGCGAGCGCCCGGCACTTCAGTGGTGCCTCTTTTGCTCGTCGCGACCTGAGCACACCTGTCGAGAAGTCGCGTCCTGCGTCCGGAGGGGCCACATCCGAAACTGTCGGTGCCCTCCCCATAATGGGATCGTAACCGTCGACCAGGAGCCTCAGCCGTTCGCACACCTCAGTGCGCCGAACGCGGCGCTCTATCGCGACGTCCTGTTGACGTTCGCACGGGCGAGGGATCGATTCATCGTTCACATGCGGCCGGAGGACGTCGCGGCGGACCTGGGCCGGCCGGGTGACGTCGAGCAGGTGGCGGACGCGCTGGACAAGCTCGTCGACTGGGGCAACTTGCGGGCGGATCCGGATACGAGCCGGGTGACCAGTGTCGCCGACTTCCATCGTGCCCGGTACCTGTACCAGCTTACGGCCGCCGGCCAGGCCGCCGAGGAAGCGCTCGCGGTTTACGACCAGGCCCTGGGCCGCCGAGGCTCACTTCAGTCGGTGGCGTTGGAGGACATCGCCGCGCAGTTGCGGGCGCTCGTGGAGCTGGCGAGAGAACGGGAGTTCGATCCGGCGAAGGTGCATCTGCTGTTGCTTGCGCTCGCCGAGCGGTTCACCGGTTTGGCAGACAACGCGCAAGCGTTCATGGCGTCGCTACGCCGTGTCATCGACTTCGCCGACGGGGACGTGGAGGCGTTCATCGCCTATAAGCAGCGGCTGATCGACTACGTCAACCGATTCATCGCCGACCTCGCCACCGGGGCGCGGAGATCGCCACCCTGCTGGGCAGGATCGAGGAAGTCGGCGTCAGTGACATCCTCATGGTGGCCGCGAAACGTGAAGCCGCCGATGTCGCACCTGACGACCGTGAGAACGCCGCTGCGATCGAAGCTTGTTACGACAGTTGGCGAAATCGGTGGCGTGGGCTGCACGACTGGTTCGTCTCGGCCGACTCCCGGCATCAGTCATAGGCGCGCCTGCTGCGTGGAGCCGCGGTCACGGCGATCACGCAGCTCATCGACACGGTGGCCGCGCTCAACGAACGCCGTTCCGGACGCTCCGATCGCTCGGCGGATTTCCGCACCTTGGCTCGCTGGTTCGCGGAGGTTCCGGACGACAACGCGGCACATCGCCTGTGGCGGACGGCGTTCGGGCTCGGTTCCACTAGGCACCTCACGGTCGACAACGAAACCGCTGCCGCGTGGGAGGAAGAGCAACCCGCGCCGAGCACCCCGTGGCGAGAAGCGGCCGGGGTGCACATCAGCCCGCAGCTGCGCAGGACGGGATCCTACGAGCGGCGCGGCCAGCCCAACCGGGTCGCGGACCGCGCGGAACAGCGACGGATCCTGGCCGAGCAGGCGGCGCGCGAAGCCGAGCAGGTCGCCGCGGCACGTGAGCGGCTGGCGACACCGGGGCCGACGCGGCTGTCGGCGCTGGGTGAGCTCGACACGCGGGCGTTCCGGCTTTTCCTCGGGCTTCTCGGCGACGCGCTCTCGGCACGTGCCCCTGGCGATCACGAAATCCGTACCACCACGAGCGACGGCACGATGGAGGTCCGCCTGACTCTCGTGCGCGGCGGCGGAACGGTGAGCATCGACACCGCGGACGGGATCCTCCGCGGGCCGGAACACCTGATTGAGATCATCGACCTGATCGGAAACGGCAGGGTCGAGGCGATCGCGTGACCGTACTCGGCGAGGAAACCTTTGCCCAGAAGCGGAAAGCCCTGCGCGCGCTGCTCGCCAAGCCGTTGTTGACGGCGGGAACGGACGACGAAGTGCTGCGGCTCGTCCGACGCCATGCGACGGACCTCCGTGATTGGCTGGCCACGGAAACGGGATGGCGGCTGCTGGTCAGCGCGGAATCCGCGCGCTTGTTCAAAACCGCGCCGACGTTGACCAACTCGACCCATCCGGCGCGGGACGGTAAAGGCAAACCACCGTTCGGCCGTCGCAGGTACGTCCTGCTTTGCTTGTCGCTGGCCGTCTTGGAGCGAGCCGACGCGCAGATCACCCTCGGCCGCCTCGCCGAGGCCGTACTCGCCGCCGCGAGCGAACCCGAACTCGTCGACGCGGGCGTGTCGTTCACGATGAGCAAGCGAGACGAGTGTTCGGATCTCGTCGCCGCGGTCAGGTTGCTGCTCGGCTGGGGTGTCCTCGAGCGTGTCGCCGGCGAGGAAGAAGCGTACCTGAGCGACAACGGAGACGTCCTGTACGACGTACAGCGCCGGGTGCTGGCCACGTTGTTGACCAGTGGCCGGGGCCCTTCGACGATCGACGCCGCGGATTTCGAAACCAGGCTCGAAGAACTTGCCCACGAGCCTGTCGCCGACACTGATGACCTGCGCAATCGGGCCCTGCGTCACCGGTTGACCCGCCGCCTGCTCGACGATCCGGTGGTCTACTACGACGAGCTGGCCGACGACGAGCGGGCGTACCTGACCGGCCAGCGACATGCGATAACGCACCGGATCGAGGCCGCCACCGGGCTGGTCGCCGAAGTCCGCGCGGAGGGCATCGCGATGGTCGATCCCGACGACGAACTGACCGATGTGCGCATGCCGGAGCAGCGCACCGATGGCCACGCCACCTTGCTCGTCGCCGAGTACCTCGCGGCACGGAACGGGCCGGTGCCGATCGAACGGCTGCTGGCGTACGTCAGGAAGATCGCCAGTGAGCACGCCTCCTATTGGCGTCGCGGAGTCACCGAAGAAGGCGCTGACGAGGAGCTCCTCGCCATAGCGTTGCACAAGTTGCGCGCGCTGCGGCTCGTCGAGGATTCCGTGGGGGATCCGCCGATGGTGCGTGCGCTGCCCGCGATCGGCCGCTACCGGCTCGACACGCGCAGGGATTCGCGGGCCGGTGCACCTCGAAGCGCACCGGCCCATCGCCCGAGTCCAACGTGACAACAGAGCCCCGAGGCACAGCGTCCACATCGAAGCCCGACAGCACGATGTTGCGACGGGCCAGCAGTGGGTCACCGGGGACAACCGAAGAGAACAGCGTCACCGCGGCGGAACGGTGCGCAGGATGGTTGAAGTACTGGTCCCACCAGCCCCAGTCCCGCGCGCACCTCGACGAGGTCGCGCGAGACCGGCACCGGATCAGGGCGCGGCCCCGAAGAGGGACGGCCCTCGTAAGCGTGCACGGGCGAGACGTGCAGCGCGACGATCAGCGCTCGCCGAGCTGCCATTCCGGCCGCACGTAGTGGCAGGTGTAGCCGTTCGGGATGCGCTCCAGGTAGTCCTGGTGCTCGGGCTCGGCTTCCCAGAAGTCGCCGGCCTGGGTCACCTCGGTGACGACCTTGCCCGGCCACTTGCCGGAGGCGTCGACGGCGGCGATCGTCTGTTCGGCGACCTGCTTCTGCGTGTCGTCGGTGTAGTAGATCGCCGACCGGTAGCTGGTGCCGATGTCGTTGCCCTGGCGGTCGCGGGTCGTCGGGTCGTGGATCTGGAAGAAGAACTCCAGGATCTGCCGGTACGACAGCTGGGCCGGGTCGAAGACGATCTCGATGCCTTCGGCGTGCGAGCCGTGGTTGCGGTAGGTCGCGTTCGGCACGTCGCCGCCGGTGTAGCCGACCCTGGTGGAGACGACTCCGGGGTGCCGGCGGAACAGGTCCTGCATGCCCCAGAAGCAGCCGCCCGCGAGAACAGCCTTTTCCGTCACTGTTGATCTCCTCTGGTCGTTGACACCCAGTACAACGTGTCGAACCCTCCCTGTCATCCCCGTCCAAGTGTGACGGAACGCTTACGTCCCCCGTGCGTCTCACACTGGGCGAAGCTTCTGCTCGCGGCCTTGGCTCTGCTGCTGACCGGCTGCGCAACGACACAAGAGGCCCCGAAGCCCGAAGACGCCTTCAAGTTCGGCGGGATCTCGATGCCCGCCAGCGGCAAGGTGCTGGAGACGCGGTACGACCGGGGCATCGACGCGCGCTACGTGGTCGTCTTGACCCTTCCGGCGGAGGACCTGCCCAAGCTGCTCGAAGCGTCGCACTTCGCGCCTGGGGCCATGAAGGACGACCAGCTCGTCGAAGGCCGTCATGTGTACCGCGAGGTCACGGTGGAGGGGACCACGGTGCGCCTCGAACTGTTCACCACGTGAGCACTCAGCGTGAAAAGTATGGGCCGTTCAGACTCGCCTGGGTGACCCCCTAACGTGTTACCCCACGCACATCCGCCGGAGGACGCATGGATCCGTTCCGTGTACCGCCCGAGCTGTTCCGTTTCACCGACGGCAGCAGGTCCGGGCTCCCCCTGGCGATCCTGCACGCCTTCGGCGAGGCGAACGAGCGGCTGGAGACGGCGCTCGGGATCGACGATGTCCGCACGGAGCTGCGGGCGGTCGGCTGGCTGGAGACGCTGGCCGACGAAGAGCTGGTCAGCGCGCTGGACCAGCTGCGGAACGACAAGCTCCTCGACGTCGTCCAGAACCACGCGGGCGATTACCGGACGGCGTCCGAGTACGAGCGCCGCAACCTCCAGTATTCGCTGACCAGGCTGGGCGAAGCGGCGTACGCGGGCGTGGTCCGCGCGAGCGAGGTGCTCAACGCCACCGGAGCGCTCCAGACCGCGACACTCGAGGCCCTGGGTGAGCGGCTCGGAGAACTCGCCAAACAGCTCGAAGACGGCACCGACCGGCGCGTGTTCAGCACGCTCACCGAGGTCGAAAGCCATCTTGAGGCGTTCCGCGACAACACGAAGCGTTTCAACGGCGACCTCCAGCGCCTGCTGCACGCCGAGGCCGATCTCGCGACTTTTCACGAGGTCAAGGCATCGACGGTCGCGTATCTCCAGGAGTTCCTGAACGACCTGGAGCACCACACCCACACGATCGCCACCCGGATCAAGGAGATCGACGACCACGGCATCGACCGCGTGCACCGCCGGGCGCTCAACGGCGCGGCCCTTCCGGCTCCGGATCAGCGCTGGCTCGACGTCCGCAAGGCGCGTTGGGTCGGGCTTCGCGCGTGGTTCCTGCCCGAGGACGGGGCGACGCCGCGTGTGGAGGACCTTCACCAGGTCTCGCGACGGGCGATCATCACGCTCCTCCAGGTGCTGGACCGGATCACCGAGTCGCGGCGGCGCGCGAGCAGCGCGGTCGCGGACTTCCGCGAGCTGGCGCGGTGGTTCACCGTCGTCCCCGCGCAAGAGGACCTGCATCGCCTGTGGTCCACGATGTTCGGGCTGAGCTCCGCGCGGCACGCGCATCTCGCCCACGCGGACCCGGAAGTGGTCAGCACGACGGCGTCGTGGCTCGACGCGCCGCCCGTCGAAGTCTCGGAACTGCTCCGGTCGGCCGGCCGGACCGAGCGGTTCACCAAGACCGGGCGCGTCCGCGACGTCACCGCGCTCCGGGCGGCGAGAGCGGTACGAGCCCAGGAGGAGCGCGCCGAACTCGAAGCCGCCTGGAACATGCTCGACACCGGCGGGGTCGTGCGGCTTTCGGCGTTCGAGAAGCTGGACCACACCGTTTTCGAGCGGCTGCTGGACCTGCTGGGGCAGGCGCTGGGCAGCCCCGTCGGCTCGGACGGCACCCGGCGGAGCACGACGTCCGACGGCCAGATCGAGATCGTCCTGAGGCCGCCGCACCAGGGCGCGGTCGCGCGCCTGACCACCACGAGCGGCGTCTTCCGCGGCCCCGACTACGAGATCGAGATCAGCACGGCCGGAGGCGGTGCGTGAGTCTTACGAACCAACTGGTCATCGCGGAGCGTGAAGAGGTCGCGCGCGGGATCCGGGCCCTGCTGGCCACCCCGCTCATCGGCGAACGCGGCTCCCCCGAGACCTTCGACCTCATCCGGCGCCGCCGCGAGCCCATCCGGCAGTGGTTCGACTACTACTGCGGCTGGACGCTCACCGTCGAACCCCGGCTCGGCTACGCCCGGCTGGTCAAGGTCCGTGCCGCCGCCGATCCCAGCCGTCCCGCCCGGCGGCTGCGGCCCGGACGCGCGGCGTTCGACCGCCGCCGCTACGTGCTCCTGTGCGTGGCGGCGGCCGAACTCCTCACAGTGCCGGTGACCACCATCGGCCTGCTCGCCGACCGTGTCGCCAGGGCGAGCGCCGCAGACGACCTGGTGACGGCGTTCGACGTCGCTTCCCGGGCCGAGCGTCTCGCGTTCGTGGACGTCCTCGGACTGCTGGAGTCCTACGGCGTCCTCGAGACCGCCGACGGCGACGCGGAGTCCTTTGTGGACAATATGACGGCGAAGGTGCTGTTCCGCGTCGACGCGACCCTGTTGCTGCGGATGCTCGCCGCGCCGGTCGGGCCGTCGCAGCTGGCCGTGCCCGCCGACGACGTCGCGCTGCGGTTCGAGGAACTGCTGGAGGCGGTGTCGCACGAGCAGCGCTACGGCCTCTCGTCGGGCCGCCACGAGGACACGCCGAGCGCGTCCGACGTCCAGCGGAACCTGTGGCTCCGGCACACCGTCTTCCGCCGTCTCGTGGACGACCCGGTGCTGTACTTCGCCGAACTGACCGCGGAGGAACGCGCGTACCTCGGCTCGCCGACCGGACGCCAGTTGCTGCGGCGCGCCGCGGAACAGGGCGGTTTCGTCCTCGAAGAACGCGCGGAGGGCGTGCTGCTCGTCGACGTCGACGGGCTGGCCACCGACGAACGCTTCCCGGATGACGGCAGCAACGCCAAGGTCGCCGCGCTCCTGCTGCTCGACGCGCTGGACGAACCGCGCACGACCGACTACCTGCGCAACGCCACCGCCAAACTGCTGAAACGGTTCCCGCGCTGGGCCAAGACCTACCGGGGCAAGGACGGCGTGCGGCGGCTGACCGTCGACGCGCTCGCCGTGCTGACCGGTTTCGGGCTGGTCCGCGCCGAAGCCGAACTCGTCCGGCCACTCCCGGCCGCCGCGAGGTACACCGACCGAAACGAGGAGGCGCCGTGACCGTGACGAGGTGGGTCCCGTCCCGCGCGGGCATCCTCAACATCTGGCGCTACTACGACGAGATCTTCGAGTTCCACGACGGGCGCCTGCTGCTGCGCGGCCCCAACGGGAGCGGGAAGTCCAAGGCGCTGGAACTGCTGCTGCCGTTCCTGTTCGACGCGAGCCTGCGCGCGAACCGGCTGTCGACCTTCGGCACCAGCGAACGCAGTATGCACTGGAACCTGATGGGCGAAGGCGCTTCCGGCGCCACTCGTGTCGGGTTCGTCTGGCTCGAATTCGGCATGGCCGGGGACAAGTGGTTCACCTGCGGCGCGCGGCTTCAGGCCAGCACGCACACCAGCACGGTGCACGCCGACTTCTTCACGACCGATCTCCGGGTCGGCGACGGCCTTCCGCTGGTCAACGAGGCGGGCCAGCCGTTGGGCAAGAACGCGCTGGAGGAGGCCCTCGGCGACCACGGGACCGTGCACGCCGGCGCGGCCGAGTACCGCGCGGAGATCCGCGCGAAGCTGTTCCCCACCTTGAGCGAGCAGCGGTACGACGCGCTGATCACCGCGCTGCTCCAGCTGCGGATGCCCAAACTCTCGCAACGGCTCGACCCGAGCCTGCTGTCCAACCTGCTCTCGCGCGCGCTCCCGCCGCTGGGGCAGCAGGAGATCGCGGATCTCGCCGAGGGTTTCGAACGGCTCGACGCGCAGCGCGAACGGCTGGGTTCGCTGGAGACCGAGGTCGACGCGACCCGCGCGCTCGCCGCGCGGCAGAAGACCTACGCCCAGCGCGTCCTGCGCGCGGGTGCCGCGAACCTCATCAACGCGACCACCGAACTCGACGACCTCGCCGCTGCCGCCCGCCGGTCGGCCGAGGAGCACGACGAGGTCGCGGCGAAGAAGGAAGCCGCCGAGAAGCTGGCGGCGAAGCTCGAAAAGGACGTCGAAAAGACCGAGGCGCGCCTCTCCGGGCTGACCGAATCCGAGTCGTATCAAAAGGGCCAGGAGCTCGACAAGCTGCGGCAGCGGACCCTGGCCGTGAAGGAGAAGGCCGAAACGCTTCGCTCCGACGCCGACCGTCTCCGAGCCGAGGCGGACGCCGACGAAGAGCGATCGCGAGCGGCGAAGCAGGTCGCGAAACGGCAGGCCGATCTCGTCCGCGCCCAGGAGACCGAGGTCCGATCCGCCGCGACCCGCGCGAACCTGGCCGGAGTGCACGACGAGCTCGTCGCCGGGCTGGACGAACCGGTGCGGCTCCGCCCGTTGCTGCAGGCCGCCGTCCGCGGCAAGCGCGACCAGGTCGAGACCATCGGCCGGGCGCTGGACAAGCACGAACGCGCCGTCGGCCGCCGTCACCAGGCCGAGACGGATCTGGACCGGGTGAGGTCGGATTTCGCGGCCGCGCAAGAGAAGCTGGACCTGACGACGGCGACGCGCGACCTCGCGCTGAGCGATCTGCGCACCCGGCTCGCCGAATGGGCGATCGGCTGCCGCGAGCTGCGGTTCCCCGACGTGGAAGCGCTCGTGCGCGACGCCGAGGCGGAAGTCTCGCTGCTGGGCAAGCTCAGCGCGGTCGCCGAGACCGTGCTCGAAGACATCATCCGGCGGGAGTCGGCGACCAGCGCCGCGCTGGCCACTGCTCGCACCGAGCACGACGAACTCCTCGTCGAGGCCGGCGTGCTCGAGACGGAGGACGTCCTCAAGCCCGAATCGCCGCGCACCCGCACGGCGGACCGGGCCGAGATGAGCGGCGCGCCCTTGTGGCGGCTGGTCGACTTCGCCGGCTCGGTCCCGGACAGCGCCCGGGCGGGGATCGAGGCCGCCCTCGAAGGCGCCGGTCTGCTCGACGCGTGGGTGAACTCCCACGGGGTCGTCGAAGGGCACGACGTGCTCTTGGAGACCGGGTCGCTGCCGATCGCCTCTCCCCGTTCGCTCGCCGACGTCCTGGTGCCCGAAGCCGACGCGGAACTTTCGCCCGCGAAGATCCGGCGGGTCCTGGAAGTGATCGCGTACGACGACGTCCTCCCCACCGGTCCCGCCGCGATCGGCGCGGACGGCGGCTGGCGGATGGGCAGCCTGTCGGGCAGCTGGACGAAGGACGCCCCCGCGTACATCGGCGCCTCCGCTCGCTCGGGTGCCCGGGAACGCCGGATCGCCGAACTGCGGGACGAGATCGCCGGCCGCGAGAAGACCATCGCCGAGCTGGAAGGCGAGCTGGCCGCGCTGCGCGGCAGGCGCGAGCTGATCAAGATCGAACGCGCCGCCCGCCCCGGCCACGAGGATCTCCTCGCGGCGACCGGGGAAATGACCACGGCCGAGGCCGATCTGACCGCCGCCGACGCCGCCGTCCGGCATCTGGAGACGACCGTCTCCGCGCTGGAGTCCGAGGCCAAGACCGCCCTGCACGAGCTGACCGGCCAGGCGTCGGAGAGCGGGCTGCCGACCGAACGCGCGCCGCTGGCCGCGCTCGCCACGGCCCTGCGCACCTACTCCGACCAGGGCGAGAACTGGCTGTACGAGAACGGGAACCTGCGCACGGCGACCCAGCGGGCCGAGACGTTCGCCGATCAGGCGGACCGGTCCGAGGGGAACGCGGCCAGGCGCGAGGACGAGGCTTCCGACACGGAGGTCGAACGCACCAAGCTCACCGCGATGCTCGACGCGATCGAGGGATCCGTCGGCACCGGCCAGCGCGAGGTGCTCGCCGAAATCGACGGCCTGCGCACGAAACTGCGTGAGCTCTTCGACGAACTCCGCGCCGCGAACGCCGACGCCAAGGAGCTGGCCGTTTCGCTGGGCGCGCTCGGCGTCCGCCGCACGACCGACGCGCGGGCCCGCGAGGAGGCGGCCAAGAAGCAGGACGCCGCCGCGCTCCGGTTCTGGAAGCTCGCCACCGGTGTCTTCCCGGCGGACGGCGGGATCGAGGACCTGCCGAAGTTCCAGGCCACCCTGTCCGCCTCCGAGGGGGTGCGGTCGGCCCTCGACACGGCCCGCCTGGTGGCCGCGGCGTGGCCGTCCGTGCCACACGCGACGGGCAACCTCGGCGAGGCGCTGCACCGGCTTTCCGAGGCGGTGCACACCTGCCGGAACACGCTCAGCTCGCGCGCGGAACTCGATCTGGAGACCGACGAGGACGTCCAGATCTTCACCGCCGTCGTCGACGGGCTGCGGGTCGGCGCGGCCGAACTGCTGAAGATCCTTTACGCGGAAGCGGAACAGAGCAGGCACGAGATCACCGGCCGCGAGAGCGACCTGTTCGACAAGACGCTGACCGGCGAGACCCGCCGTCACCTCGCGGCCCGCATCCGGCAGGCCAACGACCTGGTGGACGGGATGAACGCGCGGCTGGAGCGGGTGCGGACCGCGTCCAGGGTCGCCGTCCGGCTGGTCTGGCAGGTCTCCCCCGATCTGCCGCCGGGCACCAAGACCGCGCGGGACCTGCTGCTGAAGGATCCGGACCAGCTCACCACCGAGGATCGCGCTTCGCTGCACAAGTTCTTCCGCGAACGCGTCGAGCAGGCGAAGGCGGACGACACCGCGACCAGCTGGGAGCAGCAGCTCGCGCAGGTCTTCGACTACACGTCCTGGCACCGGTTCGTGGTCAAGGTGGACCGCGCGAACGGGGCGGGCTGGCAGCTGCTGACGAAGAAGCTGCACGGCGCGCTTTCCGGTGGGGAGAAGGCGATCGCGCTGCATCTGCCGCTGTTCGCCGCCGTCGCCGCGCACTACCAGGCCGCGCCCGAGGCACCGAGGGTGATCCTGCTCGACGAGGTGTTCGTCGGTGTCGACACCACCAACCGGGGGCAGGTGTTCGGCCTGCTGTCCGCGCTCGACCTCGACCTGATGCTGACGTCGGACCACGAGTGGTGCACCTACGCCGAACTCGGCGGGGTCGGGATCCATCAGCTCATCACCGGCGGCGACGGCGACGACGCGGTCACCACGGCCCGGTTCACCTGGAACGGCCACGACCTCCTGCCCGCCGAACCGCGTTAGCCTGAGCGGCCCAAAAGCCGGGCCCTTCCTTGTGCGGCGCGGAACGGCTCGCTACGTTCCTGCCGGTGGCGCCGACGGCTGTGCGGATCCAAGTGCTGGGTTCGCTGCGCGTGTGGCTCGACCGGGCGGAACTCGGCCTCGGCCCACCGGGCCGCCGCGCAGTGCGGTTGACATCCTCCAGACCTACGTCAAACACCTGCGCCGGCTGATGGAACCCGGGCGCCCGTCCCGGTCCGGGAGCGAGACCTGCCGCACGTCCGCGGGCTCGCCGCCGAGGCGAACGACGCCCAGCGCGACGGCAAGACAGCCCGCGCCGCGGACCAGCCGCTGGACGGTCCGCGCAGGCGCGGCTGATCCGCGCGTACCACGGCGCGGGCCAGCGGGCGACGGCTTTCCGGCTGTATCGGGAGGTCCGCGGACGGCTCGTCGAGGAATTGGGAGTCGAACCGGCCGAGGTCCGCCCACGGACTGAGCCGGGAGAACAGACCGTGAGCCGATCCCTGCGGCCACCGCGATCGGCAGGCTCAGCGGCATGGAAACCGACTACGTCTTCCCCGGCCGCCGCGTCGCCGCGGTCTCGATGATCCTGGGCCCGGTCCTGCTGCTCACCGGAACGCTGCTGCGTTCACAGTTCAATTTCTTCTTCCCGGACCAGCTGAGGGCGATGAGCGAGCATCCGGCGCTGATCACCGCCGCGTACACGTGTTTCCTGGCGGGCAACGTCGTGCTGTGGCCGGCGATCGTCGCGCTCGCCGCGAAGATCGGCCGTACCAGGCCGGCACTGGCGGCCTGGGGTGGCTTGTTCGTCCTCTTCGGACTCTTCGAGCGGACCTTCCACGCCGGGATCGACCAGGCGGCGATGGGACTCGCCGGACGACGCGGTGCCGGGTTCGCCGAGAGCGTCGTCAGTGAGTCGTACCAGGACCTGCACCTGTTCAGCTTCCTGTCGTTCACCATCATGTTCGGCTGGTTCATCCTCGCCTTCGCCGCTTATCGCGCGAAGGCGCTCGGCGTCGTCCAAGCGATCGGGATGGCGACGATGGGGCTTCTGCCGCTCGGTGTGCTGAAGGGTACCGAAATCGTGTCGATCATCGGTACCGCCGGGCTTTGTGTCGCGTTGCTCCCGGCCGGTATTCGCGCATTACTGGAAAGTCCCAAACCGAGCCGCCGATCGGTACTGCTCACGGCCGTCGCGGTTCCGGTTCTGGGCGCGCTCGCTTTCGCGAGCACTCTGGGCTGACGAATTCCTCAGGCCAGCCGGGCGGGCACTTTCCCTTTTCTGTCACCGGATTCGTGATCGCGTCCCGCCGGGAGGCAGCTCATCAGCAGTACGACACCGACAGCACCGAGAAGCATGTGCCCGGCGAGGATGCACAGCCCACAGAATCCGATCCACAATGAGATCTTCATTCTCAGAGAGTAGGGCCATTATCGGGAGCGGGGCCCGAACTTGGGAAAGACTTAAGGTCTCCTTTGGGCAAAGGGTCTGTTCGACGCCCGAGCGTAAAACACCACAAGCGACCCCGTCGCGGCCAGGAAGACCACCTGCATCAGGCTCCGCGGCACCAGTTCGTCCATCACCGACGACACCGGACCGTGCAGCGCCTTGTACACGTTCGCCGGGAACATCCCCAGCAGCAAGAGCGTCAGGCCACCGGCCGCCCACGGCGCCGTGCGCGACCACAGCACCCCCGCGGCGCCCGCCAGTTCGAGGACGCCGGTGATCGTGACCAGCAGCCCGGGCGTGGGCAACGCGGGCGGCACCATCGCGACGAGCTCTTCGCGCATGCCGACGAAGTGCGCGAGCCCGGTCGTGACGAACAGCGCCGCGACGCCGCCGCGCACGGCCACGGGCCAAGGCTTCAGCCGCCGGACACCGGCGGCTCCCAGCAGGAACAACGTCGCCGTGACGGCGACCAGCATCAGTACGGGTACGAGACCGGGATCCATGACTTGCCCTCCGAGCAGCGAAACTTTCCACTGACAAGATGCGCCCTTGCAGGCCATCTTGTCAATGACTAGATTCGACGTCATGAGTCCGTACCACCACGGCGATCTCCGCCGGGCCGTGCTCGACGCCGCCGTCGCGGCCGTCGCCGAACAGGGTCCGGCCGGGATCAGCCTCCGTGATCTCGCCCGGCGCGCGGGCGTCTCGCACGCCGGGCCGGTGCACCATTTCGGCGACAAGGCCGGGGTGCTCACCGCGCTGGCCGCCGAGGGGTTCGACCTGCTCGCCGACGCGCTCTCCGCCGAGGGCGACCGGGACTTCGTCGAGGTCGGGGTGGCCTACGTGCGGTTCGCGATCGAGCATCGCGCGCATTTCGAGGTGATGTTCCGCCCCGAACTCCACCGTCGGGACGACCCCGCGCTGGCCGCCGCCCGTGACCGCGCGGGACTGCTGCTGACCAGCGGCGCGTCGTCGGTCAGCGACGACGGGATGGCGGGCGTCGCCGCGTGGTCGCTGATGCACGGGTTCGCGAACCTGTGGCTCACCGGCGCGCTGCGCACCGAGCACCTGGAGGATCCGGACACCGCCGCCAGGGCGATCGCCCGGATCCTGTTCCCCGCCGTCCCCTGATCAGACCTGCGCGGTGGGCATGACGGTGACCTGCTGGAGGTTCACCCGGGCCGGGAGCGAGGTCAGGAACGCCACGGTCTCGGCGATGTCCTCCGGCTTCAGCCAGGTCAGCGATTCGCGCACGCCGTCCAGCCATTCCAGCGCGCCCGCGTCGGTGACGTGGCCCTGCAGCTCGGTCTCGACCAGACCGGGCTCGATCGCCGCGACCCGCACGTTCTTCGGGCCGAGGTCGGCGCGAAGGTTCTTCGACAGATGCGTCACGTACGCCTTCGAAGCGACGTATACGGCGAAGGACGGGAAGATCGCCTGAGCGCCGATGGACGACGTGTTCACCAGGTCCGCGACGCCCTTCTCCTTCGCCGAAGCGACCAGATGCGGGACAAAAGCGCCGATCGCGTTCATCAGGCCGGTCATGTTGACGTCGATCATGCGCTGCCAGTCGCCGGTCGCGAGTTCGTCGATCGGCGCGGCCAGCATCACGCCGGCGTTGTTGAACAGCAGGTCCGCCCGGCCCAGTTTCGCCTCGACCTCGGCCGCCGCGGCGCGCATCGCCCCGGCGTCGGCGACGTCGGCCGCGATCACGAGCGCGGTTCCGCCGTCCTGGTCGATCTCCTTGGCGAGCGTCTCCAGCCGGTCCGCGCGGCGGGCGATGAGCACGACCGCCGCACCGGAGCGCGCGAGCCGCCGCGCGGCCGCTTCGCCGATCCCGCTGGACGCGCCGGTGATGACGGCGACCCTGCCCTGGTGCGGCGCCGAAGTGTTCGTCATGTTCGTCTCTCCTGTCGTGGACTCTCGTTCTGCGGTCCAGACAACCGCCTCGCGCGGAGAGATGGCACGGCCTGCTCAACCTGGGTCCGGCAGTACCAGTCAGGGGCGAGCCGCGCACGGAACCGTTACCCGTTGATCGCGTTCCGCGGACACGGACCGGCCACCGTGATGCCCATGCGTATCCGATTCCGATCCCTCGCGCTGCTGACCGGGCTCGCGCTGGCCGCGACGACGGCGGGCGCGGTCCCCGCGTCGGCCGTCATCGGCGGCACCGAGTCCACCACGCCCTACGACTTCATGGTCTCGCTCCAGTACGACTCACCCCGGCCGGACGGACACCGGTGCGGGGCGGTGCTCATCGCGCCCCAGTGGGCGGTCACCGCGGGCCATTGCGCCAACACCCCGACCGGTTCGGCCGTCGGCGTCCCCCGCGGCTGGAAGGTCCGCGTCGGTTCCCTGGACACCATGACCGGCGGCGAGGTGACCGACGTCGACAAGTTCTACCGGCGCATCGTCACCTACAACCCGCCGGGCGAGGACATCGCGCTCCTGCATCTGCGCAACCCCGTGCGCGCCAAGCCAGTCCGGCTCGCCGGGGCCACTCCCGCCGTCGGCACTCCTGTCCGCATCCTCGGCTGGGGCGCGGCTTCGACCGGCTGCGACGACTTCGCGGATCCGAAGTGCTTCCCGCGCAAACTGCGCGAAGCGGAAACCGAAATCGTGCCGCTCGACCGGTGCTGGGACGACGACGGGCGCGTCCTGCCGTTGTGCGTCGGCCGCTCCGAGCCACCTGTCGGGCCGGGCACGACGGATTCCGGTGGGCCCGCCCTGATCCGTTCGGGCGACGGCTGGGCACTGGCGGGAACGGTCGTCGGCCCGGTGACCGGGGCGCCGACTTCCCCGACATGTACACCGACGTCTCGAAGAACTCCGCCTGGATCAACGGCATCGTGACCGGCGCCGCCGTGCCGCCGGACTCCCCGATCCCGGACGTCGAGGGCACGGCCGAGGTGGGCAACTGCAAGGGCGCGATCGTGCGCGCCGCCACCGCGCGTCCCGAAGACCCGGCGCTGGCGCTGACGAACGGCCACTGCGTGCCCAGCGGACGGCCCGCACCGGGATCGGCCTTGGTCGACCGGCCCGCCGACCTGGCCCGGCCCGTCACCATCGCCGACCGGGAGGGCTATCCGAAGACCAGCGCCCGCGCCACCCGGCTGGTCTACGCGACGACGACCGGCACCGACATCGCGCTGTACCGGCTGGACAAGACCTACGCGCAGCTCGCCAAGGAGGGCGCGAAGGTCTTCGGGCTGGCCACGACTCCGATGCGCGCCGGCGACCGGCTCCTCATGGCCTACTCCAGCGGCCGCCCGCGCTGCACGGTGGAGGCCGTGGTGCCGCACCTGCGGGAGGCCGGGTACCAGCAGGACGACTCGGTTCGCTACGCCGCGAGCGACACCTGCGTGAGCGGCCCCGGCTACTCCGGCTCGGCGCTGCTCACGCCGGACGCGAACACGGTCACGGGCATCAACAACACCCACAACCGTGACGGCGAGCGCTGCACCGAGGGCAATCCGTGCGAGGTCGACCGGGACGGAGCCGTGAAGGCGCTGAAGGGCCGCAGCTACGGCCAGCAGGTCTTTCGGGTCTCCGCCTGCCTGACCAAGGGGTCCCGGATCGACCTGTCCCGCCCAGGTTGCCGGCTCACCTCCGCCTGACCTGCGACGATGGGCCCGCGAAAAAAGTTCGCCGCCGCTGTCGAATCGGAGGGACGCCCTTCGTCTAGGCAGTGACACCAAGGAGGACGCCATGACCCAGTACCTGATCAGCCTCTACCAGCCCGACGGCCCCACCCCGCCGCCGGAGTTCCTCGAACCGATCGCGCGCAAGATCCAGGCGCTCAACGAGGAGATGAAGGCCGCGGGCGCCTGGGTGTTCGCGGGCGGGCTGCACCCGCCGACCACGGCGACCGTGCTGCAGGCCAAGGAGAACGGCGCGATCGCGATGACGGACGGCCCGTACGTCGAGGGCAAGGAGCACCTCGGCGGGTTCACCGTCGTCGAGGCGCCGGATCTGGACGCGGCGCTCGAATGGGGCCGCCGGGTCACCGAGATCACGTACCTGCCCGTCGAGGTCCGGCCGTTCCAGGGCGAAGAAGGCCCTTCGTGCGTCTGACCACCGAAGAGATCGGCCGGGTCTTCACCGAGGAATACGGCCGAGCGGTGGCTGTCCTGGTCCGCGTCTTCGGCAGCATCGACGTCGCCGAAGACGCGGTCCAGGACGCTTTCGCCGCGGCGGTGGACCGGTGGCCGTCCACCGGTCTGCCGCCGAGCCCGGCGGGCTGGATCATCACGACCGCCCGCAACAAGGGCATCGACAAGCTGCGCCGGGAAGCCGCGCGCGACGGCAAACACGCCCAAGCCGCACTGCTCGGCACCGGCGACGAACCGGCCGAGGAGGGACCCGTGCGCGACGATCGCCTGCGCCTGATCTTCACCTGCTGCCACCCCGCGCTGGCCGTCACCGCGCAGGTCGCGCTGACGCTGAAGCTGCTGGGCGGGCTGACCACCGGCGAGATCGCGCACGCGTTCTTCGTCCCCGAGACGACGATGGCGCAACGGCTCGTCCGGGCGAAGGGCAAGATCCGCGACGCGAAGATCCCGTACCGCGTCCCGGAGGACGCCGATCTGCCGGACCGGCTGCGTTCGGTGCTCGCCGTGATCTACCTCGTGTTCAACGAGGGATACACGGCCAGTTCGGGCGAACGGCTGACGAGGGAGGACCTGTGCGCCGAGGCGATCCGGCTCGGCAGGCTGCTCACCGGCCTCATGCCCGACGAACCGGAGGCCACCGGTCTGCTGGCGCTGATGCTGCTCACCGAGTCGCGCCGGACCGCCCGCACCGGCGCGGACGGCGACGTCGTGCTGCTGGCGGACCAGGACCGGTCGCGGTGGGACCGGGAGCTGATCACCGAAGGGCAAGCGCTGGTCCGCGCCTGCCTGCGCCGGAACCAGCCGGGGCCGTACCAGATCCAGGCGGCGATCAACGCCGTCCACGGCGACGCCGCCGACGCGGAGACCACGGACTGGCCGCAGATCGTCCAGTTGTACGACCTGCTGCTGGCGGCGAACCCGACGCCGATCGTCGCGCTCAACCGCGCGGTGGCGGTGGCCGAGGTCGACGGCCCGCAGGCGGCACTCGACGTGATCGACGGCCTGGACCTGGCGGAATACCACCTGTACCAAGCCATCCGGGCCGATCTGCTGCACCGGCTCGGCCGTCCGGCGGACTCGGCGCGAGCGTACGAGCGAGCGATCCGGCTGGCGGAGAACGACGCCGAACGCCGTCTGCTGGAGCGGAAACTGGCGGCCGTCAGTCCGTGATCAGCCGTGCCGCGCCAGGTCCCTTCGCCGCGAGGACGTCACCGGGATTGACCAGCACGCACTGCTCGAAGGACAGGCAGCCGCAGCCGATGCATTCGGTGAACCGGTCGCGCATGCACTCCAGCTGCGCGATGCGTTTGTTGAGTTCCGCGCTCCAGCAGGCCGAGGCGCGCTGCCAGAACTCATGGTCCGGCGCGGCGCCCTCCGGCAGGAGGTCGAGCACGCCGCCGATCACCTCCAGCGGGATGCCGAGGTGGTGCGACGCGCGGATGAACGCGACCAAGCGAAGGGTGGCGCGGGGGTAGCGGCGCTGGTTTCCGCTGGTCCGCCTGCTGCTGATGAGTCCCTGGCGCTCGTAGAACCGCAGGGCGGAGGTGGCGACGCCGCTGCGGCGCGACAGCTCTCCGATGGTGAGTTCGGCAGCCGGTCCGGTCATGCCCGTGATTCTCCCTTGACTTAAACCCTTGTTCAAGTTTCATGCTGGGGGCATGACGACACAGGGGATCTCCGAACCGACCATCCACAAGGGACGCTGGCCGACACCGAACGAGGAGACGGTCGCGGTGGCGCGGGAATGGCCGGACGCCGACGCGGCGCGGGCGGCGCTCAAGAGCCATGAAGGACTCGTCTCCTTCACCGCGTACGAAGGCATCGACCACGGCGGCGCCTTCACCTACGAGCAGTGGACCAGCGAAGACGCCATCCAGGGCTTGGACGGCGCGCCCGTGTTCCGGCTCTACCGCGGGCAACGCGGCGAAGGGGAGCCCGGCTGCCTAGTGGTCGTTTCGGTCGAGTTCGACGGGCCCGACGAACAACGGCAACGAGACTGGATCGACCTCGTCTTCGAAGCGATGGCTTCGGAACCCGCGCGACCGGAAGGCGGGATCTCGGGCTACTTCCACGTGAGCACCGACGGGACCCGGGTGCTGAACTACGCCGAGTGGACCAGCGTCGAGGCCCATCTCGCCGCGCTGGCGGCCCCCGGCGCCGACGGCGTCGGCACCACGGACGTGTGGAAGAAGGTGCAGAACCACCCGGGGATGTCGGGCGGGTCGGTCAAGCGCTACCGCCCGGTCCTTTCTTCGACGACCAACGCGGAGGTGGCGGCATGAAGCCGATCCTGGTCGCCGGTGCGACGGGCAACGTCGGATCACAGGTGGTCGCCCAGCTGCGGACGCGGGACGTCCCGGTCCGGCCGCTGAGCCGGAACCCGCCACCGGGCGGCGTCCGCGGTGATCTGGGGAAACCGGACACGATCGCGCCGGCGCTCGACGGCGTCGACACGGTGTTCCTCATGCTCTCCGGCTCCGCCGAGGCACTGGTGCCCACCGTTTCGCTGCTCGGCGAGCGGGTGAAGCGCGTGGTGTTCCTGTCTTCGGGCGCCGTCGACGACTCCCTGCAGGAGCAGGCGAACCCCATCGGCGCCTGGCATCGCGTCGTCGAAGAAGCGATCGAAGCCGCGGGCGTGGAATGGACTTTCCTGCGGCCGCACGGATTCGCGACCAACACCCTCGGCTGGGCGCCGTCGATCCGCGCGGACGGTGTCGTCCGCGGCGCGTACGGCGAGGCGTCGATGCCGCTGATCCATGAGAAGGACATGGCCGCGGTGGCCGTCGAGGCGCTGACCGGTGACGGGCACGCGGGGGCGAAGTACGCGCTCACCGGCACACGGCCGATGACGCAGATCGAGCAGGTCCGGATCATCGGCGAGGCGGCCGGACGTCCGGCGCGCTGGGAAGAGATCCCGCTCGAGGAAGCGCGGACGGCGATGCTCGCGAAGATGCCGGACTTCGTCGTCGACACCATGCTGGGCGGGCTCCGGGGCCTGGTCGGGAACCCCGGCCCGGTCACGTCGACCGTCCAGGACGTCACCGGCGGGCCGGGGACGGATTTCGAGGTCTGGGCGGCCGAGCACGCCGCCGCGTTCCGCTAAACTCGGGTTCGTGTCGACACCGGTTCATGCCGCGGCGGTCCACTAGCCGCCGTTCCTGACCTTGTCCCCCGACGAGCATCGCCCGCGGGGTCTCTTCGCCGCGGGCGGATCCAGGAACGGAAACCATGAACCCCCTGTCCACAAAGGACGGTGGTCGGCGCTGGCTGACCACCGTCGGCACGAATCCGCCTCGAACCGTCGTGGCCGTCGACGACGGGACCACCGCCGACGAGGCGTTCCGGCTCGCCGCGTCCGGCACCGGACTCGCCTGGCACGGCGACTTCCCGAACGCGCGGAACCTCCTGGCCGCCCTGTCGCGTCGCTGCGGCACGGCGGCCGGGAAACCCTTTCGGGAACAGCGGAACCATCAAGCACACCGGGCGCGGATCCTCGGCAGGCTGCTGGTCCCGCTGGATCCCGGCCACGTCCTGCCGCTGCGACGCGGACCGGACGTCCGGGTCGCCTGCACCGAGATCTACGGACCGTCCGAAACCGCGTCGCTGGTGTCGCTGCGCGAGCTGCTCGGCGTCGTCGGCGCGCACGAATGGCGGGTGAAGGGCGTCGTCATCCCGGCGCTCGGCGCGAAGATCCATCCGCACCACGGGGTCTTCTCCCCCGTCCGCGGCGAGTACGTCGATCTGGTGGCGAGAACTCCTTTACCCGCGAAGGGACTGGCGTTCGACATCGGCACCGGGACCGGCGTGCTCGCCGCGGTCCTCGCCCGTCGCGGCGTCGAACGAGTCGTGGCGACGGACAACGAACCGCGCGCCATCGCCTGCGCCCGCGACAACTTCGAGCGGCTCGGTTTCCGGGGACTCGAAGTCCTGGAGGCGGACCTGTTCCCGCCCGGACGCGCGCCGCTGGTCGTCTGCAATCCGCCCTGGCTGCCCGCCCGCGCGCACACCCCGCTCGAACGCGCCGTCTACGACCCGGGAAGCCGGATGCTCCAGGCGTTCCTGGACCGGCTGCCCCGGCATCTCACGCCTGGCGGAGAGGCTTGGCTGATCCTGTCCGACCTCGCCGAACTGCTGGGCCTGCGCACGCGCGAGCAGCTCCTGCGGGCGTTCGCG
The DNA here is from genome assembly GCF_040684635.1 of Amycolatopsis sp. NPDC089917. Lineage (NCBI taxonomy): Bacteria > Bacillati > Actinomycetota > Actinomycetes > Pseudonocardiales > Pseudonocardiaceae > Amycolatopsis > Amycolatopsis sp. NPDC089917. The sequence goes on from NZ_JBFBGL010000014.1 coordinate 123,577, forward strand.
CGTTCCGGCCTCGAAGTGCGCGACAGGGAGGACATCCGGCCGAGGCATCCCAAGTCCGCCGATCCGCGCGATCCGCTGCACGCCGCCCGTTCGAAGGAGGTGACCTCGCTCTGGCGGCTCACAGTCCGAGCAGCGCCCGTGCCTGACTGATGAACACGCGGGCGGCGGGGCTGACCGGCCCCTCCGTCCGCCAGGCCAGCGCCAGCTTCGCCCGCAACCCGGCCGGCCGCGTGATCTCCATGGCGTGCAGGTCCGTGTAGTGCGTCGCCAGCGACATCGGCACCACGGCGACGCCGAGACCGCGTCCGACCAGTTCGGCGACGACGTTCGGGTCGCCCGCTTCCAGCGTCACCCGCGGCTGGGCGCTGTCGGCGAGGAAGGCCGCGTCGACGATCGAGCGCATGCCGGTGCCCTTCGGCAGGCTGACCAGCGAACGGCTTTCCAGCTCCGACAGGGTGATCGTGGCGTGCGCGGTGAGCGGATCCTCCGGCCCGGAGATGGCGACGAGCGGCTCGTCGAGGACGACTTCGAGACCGATCCCCGGCGGCGGTTCGCCGGAGACGCCGATGAGGGCGATGTCGAACCGGCCGTCGGCGACGCCCGCGAGCAGGAGGTCGGAGGTCGCCTCGGCGAGGGTGATGTCGACGGCGGGGTGCCGCTCGTGGAAGCGCGCGAGCAGATCCGGCAGGTTGACCGGGCCGCGTGAGGACACCATGCCCATCGCGACCTGCCCCCGGACCAGCCCGGCGAGGTCGTCGACCGCCTGCCGCACCCCGGCGACGGCGGCGAGCGCGGCCCGCGCGTGCGGGAGCGCGGCGGCGCCGACCTCGGTCAGCCGCACCGCCCTGGCCGACCGGTCGAGCAGCGGCTGGCCGAGTTCGCGTTCGAGACGGCGGATCTGGGCGCTGACGCCGGGCTGCGCGACGTGCAGCCGCTCGGCGGCCCGGGTGAAGTTCGCCTCGTCGGCCACCGCGACGAAGTATTCGAGCTGACGCAGTTCCATAACGGATGATTCTAGTTGCCAGACCAACCAGATCTTGGACTTCTGATCGAATCGGGATCACGCTGGTGTCATGACCACACTGCTCCGCTCCGGCGACTCCGGTTACGACGACGAGCTCGCCGGCTTCCAGACCGCCGTGACCCGGCGTCCCGACGTCATCGTGGCCGCCGAATCGGCCGCCGACGTCGTCGAGGCCGTCCGCCACGCCGCCGAGCGCGGCCTCCCGATCGCCGTGCACTCGACCGGTCACGGCGTGGGCGTCCCCTTCGAGGGCGGCGTCCTCGTCACCACCCACCGCATGACCGGGATCCGGATCGACGACGGCATCGCACGGGTCGAAGCGGGCGTGCGCTGGGGTGCGGTCGTCGAGGCGGCGGCCGAGCACGGCCTGGCGCCGCTGAGCGGCTCCTTCCCCGGCGTCGGCGTCGTCGGCTACACCCTCGGCGGCGGGTTCAGCCTGCTCGGCCGCAAGTACGGCCTCGCCGCCGACCAGGTGACCGCGATCGAGGTCGTGACCACCGACGGCGAACTCCGCCGCGCCACGCCGGACACCGAGCAGGACCTGTTCTGGGCGCTGCGCGGCGGCCGCGACAACTTCGGGATCGTCACCGCGCTCGAATTCCGGCTCGTCCCGGTCACCCGGCTGTACGGCGGCAGCCTCCAGTTCGGCACCGGATCACTCGCCGCGGTGCTCCGCGCCTGGCGTGACTGGGCGGCGGACCTGCCGCGCGAGATGACGTCGTCGCTGGCCATGGTCCCGATGCCGGACCTGCCGATGGTGCCCGAGCCGCTGCGCGGGCAGCACGTCGCGCAGATCCGGATCGCCTACCTCGGCGACGCGGCCGAGGGCGAACGCCTGGTCGCCCCGCTGCGCGCCGCCGCCGAACCCCTGGGTGACACGCTCGCCGAACTCCCGTTCACCGAATCGGGCAAGATCGCGAACGAGCCGCCGTTCCCGCACGGCTACCGCGCCGACAACGCGACGGTGTCCGAACTCACCGACACGATGCTCGACGCGATCCTCGAACACGCCGGACCGGACGCCCCGTTGCCGACCGTCGTCCTGCTGGACCTCCTCGGCGGCGCGCTGTCCGACGCGCCCGAGCACCCCGGGGTCGGCTGGGACCGCGAAGCCGCCTTCACCGTCCGGGCGCTGTCCGTGGTGGACGATGCCTCGATCGCCGCGATCAAGGCCGCCCACGGGAAGCTGTTCGACGCGCTGAAGCCCTGGTCGACCGGCAAGTTGCTGACCTTCGTCTACGGTGAAAGCGACCCGGCCGAGGAAGCGTCCAAGGTGTACTCTCCGGCCGACCTGCGACGTCTCGCCGAGATCAAGTCGGCCGTCGACCCGGCGAACCTGTTCCGCCTGACACACAACGTCGAACCTGCGAGTAACGCTGGGTGATCTTCGAAATCCGCTGGTCAAGGCCCTCCGGACGGGGGAAAGGCGCAGAGAACGGCACCCGTATACTTCCGGGCCGATACCGCCATTAGGGGGCACTGTGCGCACTTTGGACCATGACGAGTTCCTCGCCATGCGTCGGTTCCCCGCGCTCGACGGGCTGCGCGCGATCGCGGCCACCATCGTGATCCTCTTCCACTTCGCGGGTCCGAAGTGGAGCTGGCTGTCCGGCTGGGTCGGCGTCTACATCTTCTTCGTGCTGTCCGGGTTCCTGATCACGACGCTGCTGCTGCGTGAACAGGACCGGACCGGCCGGATCTCGCTTTCGGCGTTCTACCTGCGCCGGGTGTTCCGGATCCTGCCGCCGTACCTGGTGATCCTCGGCGGGATCGTGGTGTTCGTGTGGCTGCGCGGCGAGTTCTTCACGCGCGAGTTCCCACACGCGCTGAAGTACTACCTGACCTTCTTCAACGAGTTCTTCCCCGGCAGCAGCCCGGACGGCCCGGACAACTTCTTCAGCGGTTCGTGGACGCTGGGCATCGAGGAGAAGTTCTACCTGTTCTGGCCGTTCCTGCTGGTGGTCGCGGGCGCGGTCGGGCTGGCCGCGGCCTGGCGCAAACTCGCGCTGGCGTTCGCCGCGTTCGCGCTGATGGCCGGGCTCATCGGGGTCACCGGCGGCTGGGTGCTCGCCGGGCCGCAGGTGCCGATCTACCGGTCGACCGTGCACTACGCGATCCTGCTGATCGGCTGCGTGCTGGCGATCGCGATGCACTACCGCCGGTCGTACGCGGTGATCAAACCGCTGACCCACCCGCTCGCGGCGATCCCGGTGTTCGGCGCGTTCGCCCTGCTGCACGTCAACATGGAAACCCTGTGGCGGGGCGCCCACACCAACCTGGGCCTGCTGATCGCCTACGGCCTGGTCTCGGCGCTGCTGCTGGTCGTGCTGGTCTCGCCGGGGCCGCTGCGCTGGCTGCTGGCGACGAAGGTGATGCGGTTCGTCGGCGAGCGCTCGTACTCGCTCTACCTGCTGCAGGGCCCGGTGCACTTCGCCGTCGTCGAGGCGATCCCGCCGCTGGGCCAGCACCGGATGATCAGCGCGCTGACCGTGTTCGCCGTCGGGCTCGGGATCGCGGACCTGATCCACCGCTGGGTCGAGCAGCCGATGATCCTCACCGGCAAGAAGCTGATCGCGCGCCGCCAGGAACGCAAGGCGCTGCGTGCGGCCGAAGCCGAACTCAAGGCGCCGAGCGCGGTCGAAGCTCCCAGCGGCGCGCGCTGACTCAGCGCGAGATCGTGACGACCGGGATCACCCGATCGGTCTTCTTCTCGTAGTCGGCGAAGCCCGGCATCGTGCTGACCATCTTCGCGTAGAGGCGGTCACGCTCGGCGCGGTCTTCGAGCACGACCGTCGCGGTCGCTTCGAACTTCTCCGTGCCGACCTCGATGGTGACCTTCGGGTTCGCCACGATGTTGTGGTACCAGGCCGGGTTCTTGTCCGCCCCGGCGTACGACGCGGCGATGACGTACTTGCCGTCGTCCTCCGAGTACGCGAGCGGAGAGGTGCGCGGTTCGCCGCTCTTCGCCCCGGTGGTGGTGAGCAGGAGCAGGGAACCGCCCTCGAACGGGCCGCCCACCTTCCCCTCGTTCTCGCGGAACTCCTTGATGATGTTCTTGTTCCAGTCGAGCATTTCGGACATCTTCGCCTCCAGTGTCGATCTCCCCGCCGCCGAGGCTACTCAGCCTTCGCGGGCCTTGCGGCGCTGCTCCTCGGCGCGTTCCCTGCACTTGCGGAGGAATTCTTCGTCGTCTTCGACGCTCGTCGCGGCGAAACGGCCCGGCCGGTCGTACTCGGGGAACGCCGGCGACTCGCGTTCGTAACGGCCGCGCGGGGCCCGTGCGACGTGCTGCGGACGACCGGCGACCAGCCAGACGATCGAGCCGACCAGCGGCACGATCAGCACCAGCAGCAGCCACATCCCCTTGGGCATGTTGCGGCACGATCCCTCGTCCGTGGTGATCACGTCGACGACACAGAAGATCCACAGGCCGAGCGAGAGAACGCCGAAAAAACCAGTGAAATACAGCATCGAAAATCTCCCCAGGTTCCGGATTGCCGGGGTAATTCTTAGCACAGGAGGGCGTCGAGAATTCCCTCGGCCACCCGCCGCGCGTGCGCCTCTCCCGGACATTCTTTGGGCCCTGCTCCGAACGGCCGTCCCCTCAGGTCCACCTCGACCGCAGCGCCGTTGACCCACCTCCGGGTGATCCGGACAGGCGGGTCCTCGCGCAGGATCCGATCGAGCAGATCGGCGGGGTCTTCGCCGCGCCGATGGGACTCCAGCGCCTTTCCGAGCAGCTTCGCCGTCGCGTCACAAGCCTGCACCAGGAGCCCGATCCGGGCGGCGGTCCGCTCGTCGACGTCACCACCGCAGGTCTCGATCAGCCGCCGCATGGCTTCTTCCGCCTCGGGCCCGATTTCGGTATGCGGGTGATAAGCGGCGGAAACCGTCGCGATTTCGCGGGAAACGTCCGGCAATCCGAGTTCCGCGGCCAGAACGGCGACCGGGACCGTCCACGAGATCCGCTCCACGGGCTCGTCCCGCAATTCCCGGGTGAGCGCGAAAGCCTTCTCCCGCAATGAGCTCATCGGCGCGAGTTCGGCGAGCACGAACTCACGACGGCGCGCGTGGTCTTCCGGGCGGCTGAACCGGGCGACGTTCGCCCGCAGCCACCGGACACCGCCCGGTTCGACGTCCTGGGGCACCGGCGGGACAGGGGCTTCGATCAACGGGTTCTCCATACCGTGACGCTAAGTGCGGAACGCTTCGGTCACGACCGAAACGTGGGCCCGCCGTCGTTGTTATGGTGACCGGGTGACGGTCGTGTCGGAGGCAACCGAAGTCGACGGCGCGGGGCGAGCGGCGCAACCGCGCCAGTTGATCGTGACCGTGTACGGCCTCTATTCACGCGGCGAGGGCGGCTGGCTTTCGGTCCGTTCCCTCATCGACCTGCTGGCCGGTGTGGACATCGAGGAACCCGCCGTCCGTTCGTCCATCTCCCGGCTGAAACGGCGCGGGATCCTTTCCGCGGTGCGCCGGGACGGGGCGGCCGGATACGAGCTTTCCGAAACCGCGCTGGCGATCCTGCGCGAAGGCGACGAGCGGATCTTCCGCCGCGAACGCGCGACCCCCGGCGACGGCTGGCTGCTCGCGGTGTTCTCCGTCCCGGAGGCCGAACGGCACAAGAGACATGTTCTGCGCACCCAGCTCGCCCGGCTCGGTTTCGGGACCGCGTCGTCCGGCGTCTGGATCGCTCCGGCGCATCTGCGCGACGCGACCTCCGACATGCTGCGACGGCTCGAACTGGAGGGGTACGCCGATCTCTTCCAGGCCGAGCACCTCGCGTTCGGCGACGTGCGGGAGAAGATCCGCGACTGGTGGGACCTCGACCAGCTGGAAACGCTCTACACCGCGTTCCTCGACGAGCACGCGTCCGCGCTCCGGCGCTGGCAGCGGCGCAAGACCACGGACGAGGCCGAGGCGTTCGCCGACTACGTCCGGGTGCTGACCGACTGGCGGCGCCTGCCCTATCTCGACCCGGGCCTGCCCGCCGAACTGCTGCCGTCCGGCTGGGCCGGGATCCGGGCCGCGGACCTGTTCTTCACGCTGCACTCGCGCTTGGGCGAGGCCGCGGCCGCGCACGTCTCCCGCACGCTGCCCTAGACCACGGCGAAACCCTGCACCTCCACCAGGGCTTCGACGTCCCAGAGCCGGCTGACGCCGATCCCCGCCATCGCCGGGTACTCGCTCCCGGCCAGCCGCTTCCACACCGCGCCGATCTCGCGCGCGTGGGCCTTGTAGTCGTCCATGTCGACGATGTAGATCGTCACGCTGCACAGGTCCGCCGGCTTCCCGCCCGCCGCGCGCAACGCGGTGAGCAGGTTGGACAACGCGCGTTCGAACTGCTCGACCACGCCGTCGCCGACGATGCGGTTCTCCTCGTTCAACGCCGTCTGACCGGCGAGGAAGACGAATCGCCCGCTCGCCGCGACGGCGTGCGAGAAACCGGACGGGCGGCCGAGTTCGGGCGGGTTGATGCGCTCCATACGGGTCACCATATCCCGTATCGTTGACGGTCGTACATACCGCGACATACCCTGAGCGGCGTGCGTATCGCGGTGTTAGGCGGCGGCCCGGCGGGGCTCTACTTCGCCGCGCTGGCGAAACAGCTCCATCCCGATCACGAGATCACCGTCTGGGAGCGCAACGCGCCCGACGACACCTTCGGGTTCGGGGTGGTGTTCTCCGACGAGACGCTCGGCGGGATCGAACACGCCGATCCGGTGATCCACGCGGCCATGCGGCGCGAGTTCGCGCGCTGGGACGACATCGACGTCCACTTCCGCGGCACGGTGCACACCTCCGGCGGGCACGGGTTCGCCGCGATGAGCCGCAAACGGCTGCTCGGCATCCTCCAGGAACGCTGCGCGGACCTCGGGGTAGACGTGCGCTTCCGCGCCGAGGCGCCGAGCGCGGCCGAGGCGAGCGCCGGATACGACCTCGTCGTCGCGGCGGACGGCGTCAACTCGCCGACCCGCGCCGCTTTCGCCGAGAGCTTCCGGCCGGGCACGCAGACCCGCCGCTGCAAGTACATCTGGCTCGGCACGGACCTCGTGTTCGACGCCTTCAAGTTCCACGTCCTCGAAACGCCGCACGGGATCATGCAGATCCACGGCTACCCCTACGGCGACACGGCGAGCACGTTCATCCTCGAACTGCACGAGGACGTCTGGCAGCGCGCGTTCGGCGAGATCGCCGCGACCTCGCTCGCACCGGGCGAGAGCGACGAGAAGTCCATCGAGGTGATCCGCGAGCTGTGCGCCGACGTCCTCGGCGACCACCAGGTGTTCGCCAACAACTCCAAGTGGACCGCGTTCGCCACCGTGCGCTGCGCGAGCTGGCGGCACGAGAACGTCGTCCTGCTCGGCGACGCCGCGCACACGGCGCACTTCTCCATCGGCTCCGGCACGAAACTCGCCATGGAGGACGCGCTCGCGCTCGCCGCCTGCCTGCACGAACAGTCCAATATGGACAGTGCACTGGAAGCCTACGAGGCCGAACGCCGTCCCGTCGTCACCTCGACCCAGCGCGCCGCCCAGGCGAGCCTGGAATGGTTCGAGAACATGGGCCAGTACACCCACCAGGATCCGGCGCAGTTCGCGTTCAACATCCTCACCCGCAGCCGTCGCGTCACCTACGACAACCTCCGGCTGCGCGATCCCGAGTTCACCGCGGAACTGGACGGCTGGCTGGCGTCCACTGTGGATGGCGAGGTCCGGCCGCCGATGTTCCAGCCGTTCCGGATCGGGAACCTGGAGCTGCCGAACCGGGTCGTCGTCTCGCCGATGGACATGTACTCCTCCGAAGACGGCGTCCCGACCGATTTCCATCTGGTGCATCTGGGAAGCAAGGCGCTCGGCGGCGCCGGGCTGGTGATGACGGAGATGGTCTGCGTCTCCGAGACCGGCCGGATCACACCCGGTTGCGGTGGCCTGTACACCGAGGAGCAGGAGCGGGCCTGGGCCAGGGTCACCGGCTTCGTCCACGGCCACACGCCCGCGCGGATCGGCGTCCAGCTCGGCCATTCCGGGCGCAAGGGCTCGACGAAACTCATGTGGGACGGCATCGACCAGCCGCTGCCGGAAGGCAACTGGGAGATCTGCGGCCCGTCCGCGCTCCCGTACGGCGAAGCGAATCAGACCCCTCGCGAACTCACCGTCCCGGAGCTGGCGGAGATCCGCGACCAGTTCGCGGCGTCCGCCCGTGCCGCCGCTCGCGCCGGGTTCGACCTGCTCGAACTCCACTGCGCGCACGGCTATCTGCTGTCGTCGTTCCTGTCCCCGCTGACCAACCGGCGCACCGACTCCTACGGTGGTTCGCCGGAGAACCGGCTGCGTTTCCCGCTCGAAGTCTTCGACGCCGTCCGAGCGGCGTGGCCCGCGGAGCGGCCGATGACGGTCCGCATCTCCGCGACCGACTGGCACGAAGGCGGGATCGACGTCGACGAGGCCGTCGAGATCGCGCGCGCGTTCGCCGAGCACGGCGCGGACGGCATCGACGTCTCGACCGGCCAGGTCGTCAGCGAGGAGAAGCCCGAGTACGGCCGCAGCTACCAGACGCCGTACGCCGACCGGATCCGCAACGAGATCGGGCGCGAGTACGGGATCGCGGTGATCGCCGTCGGCGCGATCTCCTCCTACGACGACGTCAACTCGCTGATCCTGGCAGGCCGCGCGGATCTCTGCGCGCTCGGCCGGACCCACCTTTACGATCCACAGTGGACACTGCACGCCGCGGCCGAACAGGGCTATCCGATGCCTTGGCCGAAGCAGTTCGCGGCGGGCAGCAGGAAACCGCAGGGCGACCGCACCGACGGGCCGAAACCACGGCTGGAACTGCTGCGCTCGGGGGAACCCGGCACCGCGCACGCCCGCTGGCGACCTGGGAGCGACCGATGACCGCCTTCGCACTGAGCCCGGAACAGCAGGCCTTCGCCGCCGAGGTCCGGCGGCTGGGCGCCGAGAAACTCCGGCCGCTGGCCGAATCCGGTGCCGAGGGCGCGGTGAACCGGCCGCTGCTCAAGGAGATGGGCTCGCTCGGCCTGCTCTCCCGGCTGTTCCCCGGCGTCGAGGCCGGCAGTCCGAGCCGGGAGGCGGCCGCGACGGATCTCTGCATCCTGCGGGAATCCCTCGCGAGCCAGAGCACCGAAGCCGAGACCGCGCTGGCGCTCCAGGGGCTCGGCACGTACCCGGTCCTGCAATCGGGGCAGGACTCGCAAGTCGCGAAATGGGTCCCGGCCGTGGCCGCGGGTGACGCCGTCGCCGCCTTCGCGCTCACCGAACCGAACGCGGGCTCGGACGCGGCGGCACTGGAACTGTCCGCCGAGCCCGACGGCGACGGCTGGCGCCTCACCGGCGAGAAGATGTGGATCTCCAACGCCCCCGAAGCCGACTTCTACAGCGTTTTCGCCCGCACCACCAGGGAAGCGGGTTCGCGCGGGGTCTCCGCGTTCGTCGTCCCCGCCGACCGCGCCGGCCTCTCGGGCGAACACCTCGACCTGGTCAGCCCGCATCCGATCGGCACCCTGGTGTTCGACGGCGTGCGGGTCGAGCGCGAGGAACTGCTCGGCGGGCAGGACCGCGGTTTCGGCGTCGCGATGCGGACGCTGGATCTGTTCCGCCCGAGCGTCGGCGCGTTCGCCGTCGGGATGGCGCAGGCCGCGCTCGACGCCGCGATCGCCCACTCCCGGACCCGCGTCGCGTTCGGCGGGCCGTTGCTGCGACAGCAGACCGTGGCGCACACGCTCGCCGAGATGGCGACCCGCATCGAGGCGTCGCGCCTGCTCGTCTACGCCGCGGCCGCCGCGCGAGACGCGGGCGAGCAGAACCTCGCCGGCCGCGCCGCGATGGCGAAACTGTTCGCCACCGAGACGGCCCAGTACGTCGTCGACTCCGCCGTCCAGATCCACGGCGCCCGGGCGCTGCGGCGCGGGCACCTGCTCGAACACCTCTACCGGGAGGTCCGGGCGCCGCGGATCTACGAAGGCGCGTCCGAAGTGCAGCGGACGATCATCGCCCGTTCGCTGACTTCTTGACCCGTTCGACGATGTCGCGGTAGGTCAGCCCGCTCTGCTTGATCGTCCGCGCCTGGGTCTCGCGGTCGACCCGGACCAGGCCGAGCCGTTTGGCGTAGCCGTAGGCCCATTCGAAACCGTCCAAAAAGGACCAGGCGAAGTAGCCGCGGACGTCCGCGCCCGCCTGGCGCGCGGCGGCCGTGGCGGCGATGTGCGCGGACAGGTACGCGGCGCGGTCGTCGTCGCGGACGAAGCCGGTCTCGTCGGGGACGTCGGTGAACGCGGCACCGTTTTCGGTGACGTAAAGCGGCAAACCGGGATAATCCCGGCTGATCCGGACGAGCAGTTCGGTGAGTTTGTGCGGCAGGATCTCCCAGCCCAGCACCGTCGACGGCGCCCCGAACGGGACCTTGCGGAACGCGGGCATCCCGAAGTGCTCCACCGCGTTCCCGTTCTCCTCCACCCCGGAGTAGCGCGAGCCGGAGTAGTAGTCGACGCCGAGGAAGTCGAGCGGCGCGGCGATGATCGACGGGTCCCACGGCTCGGACGGCAGCCGGATGCCCTGCCGCGCGAGGGTTTCGAGGACGTCTTCCGGGTACCGGCCGTGCACGAGCGCGTCGAGGTAGAACCGTGTGCCGAGCCCGTCCTCGAAGCGGGCGGCCTCGCGGTCGGCCTCGCTGGGCGTGGCCGGGTCCGCGGTGCTCAGGTTGAGCGTGACGCCGAATTCCGTCTCGGGCGGCGCGAGTTCCCTCATCCGCCGCACGGCGAGGCCGTGCCCGAGCAGCAGGTGGTGCGCCGCCGCCATCCCCGCCTTCGGGTCCCGGCGACCGGGCGCCATCACACCGTGGACGTAACCGTGCATGGCCGTGCACCACGGCTCGCTCAGCGTGGTCCAGTGGCGGACCCGGTCGCTCAGCCGCTCGAACACGAGCATCGCGTAATCGGCGAACCGGACGGCCGTGTCGCGCGCGGGCCAGCCACCCGCGTCTTCGAGGTGCTGCGGCAGATCCCAGTGGTAGAGCGTCAGCCACGGATCGATGCCGTTGTTGAGCAGCTCGTCGACCAGCCTGTCGTAGAAGGCGATCCCGGCGGGGTTGACGCCGCCGCGCCCGCGCGGCTGCACCCGTGACCAGGACACGGAGAACCGGTAGGTGTCGACGCCGAGTTCCTTGACGAGCCCGATGTCGGCGGGCATCCGGTGGTAGTGGTCGCAGGCGACCTCGGCGGTGTCCCCGTTGTCGATCGACCACGGGGACTGGGCGTAGGTGTCCCAAATGGACGGTGTTCGTCCGTCTTCGGCGACCGCGCCTTCGATCTGGTGCGCCGAGCTGCCGACACCCCAGCGGAAGCCGGACGGCAAGGTGCCGATGAGCTCGTCCTCGCCGGTCATGGCCTCCCTTTCTCCCCGGCTCGCCGCCTTATTTCACCAGTTAATACATGGCGGAGGCTAAGGTCGTGGGGCATCCTGGAAAGGTCCGCCGCCATAAGATGGGTATCCGCATGCCTGCCAAGCGCACCACCGTCCGTGACCTGCGGCGGCACAACCGTTCCCTCCTGCTGTCGAAACTCTACTTCGACGGCCCGCTCAGCCGCCACGAATTGAGCGGCCTGACCGGATTGAGCGCGGCGACCGTCAGCAATGTGACCGCCGAACTCGGCGAAGAACGCCTCATCACCGAAGCCGGGCTGGTCGAATCCGACGGTGGCAGGCCGCGTGTCCTGCTCCGCGTCGACCCGGCTTACGGCCATGTCGCCGGCGTCGACATCGGCGAGACCGGGGTGAAGGTCGAGTTGTTCGACCTGGCCATGAACCGGCTCGCCACCGTCGAGCATCCCCTCGCCTCGCCGAGGCCGGACGCGGCCGCCGCCGTCACCCAGGTGGCGTCCGGGATCCGGGAAGTCATCACGGAATCCGGCATCGACGAAGCGACCGTGCTCGGCGTCGGCGTCGGCGTTCCGGGCACCGTCGAACAGGGCTCTGCAGAAAAGGGCTCTGTCGAACAGGGCGGGGCGGTCCGCGTGCACGCGCCCACCATCGGCTGGAAAGAGGTCCCGCTGACCGATCTCCTGCGCTCGGAAGGTGTCGAGCTGCCGTTGTTCGTCGACAACGGCGCGAAAACCCAGGGCCAGGGGGAAATGTGGTTCGGCGCCGGTCGCGGCGCGCGGCACGCGGTGATCGTCCTGATCGGGTCCGGCGTCGGCGCGGCCGTGGTCACCGACGGCACCACCTACCGGGGCTCCACCAGCAGCGCGGGCGAATGGGGCCACACGACGATCGTCTACGGCGGGCAGGAATGCCGCTGCGGATCGCGCGGCTGCCTGGAGTCCTACGTCGGCGCGGAGGGCGTCCTCGCCCGCTATCGCAAGGCGCGCGGGGGAAAGAACGCGTCGGACGAGGACGAGCAGACGCAGTTCGCCGCCCTGCTGGAGGCCGCGGCCAAGTCCAAGGCCGCGGCCAAGGTGCTGGAGGAGACGGCGGGTTACCTCGGCGCCGGGATCGGCAACCTGATCAACCTGTTCAACCCGGAACGGATCGTGCTGGGCGGCTGGGCCGGGCTCGCGCTCGGCGAGGAGTACCTGCCCGAGATCCGGCGTGTGGCGGGCGAGCACGCGCTCGCGCACGTATTCGACCAGACCGAGATCGAACTCGGACAGCTCGGGCCGGACGCCGTCGCCATAGGAGCCGCCACCCTCCCGGTCGCCGCCCTGCTGGACCAGGGCGCGGACCCGCGGACGGCCGGGTCCAAGCGCGGGACGGCCGCCTGAGTCTTAATTCGAGGTTTGAAGAATAGGTCGCCGGACATCTTGTCGCAGTGGTAGAGACCATGCATACTTTGTTGCCAAGCACAACAAAGTGGTTCTGCCAGCGCTTTCCGTTCTCTCGCGCGCCACCCCGCGCGGGGTCCCCAACGGTCAGAGAGGCGACAACGATGTCCATCTCATCCCGCTTTCGCTGGGCGGCTGTTCTGGCCGCCGGCGTCCTGCTCGGCTCGCTCCCGGCCACGGCCCAAGCCCCCGCTTCCGCCGCCCCGGTCTCCGAGGCCGCGGTCATGGCCGCGACGTTCACCGACGACTTCAACGGTCCCGCCGGCGCCGGGATCGACACCTCGAAGTGGCACTTCGAGACCGGCGACAACGTGAACAACCACGAGCGGCAGTGGTACACGTCCGGGACGAACAACGCGGCGCTCGACGGCCAGGGCAACCTCGTCATCACCGCGAAGAAGGAGAACCCGGGCAACTACAACTGCTGGTACGGGCGCTGCGAGTACACCTCGGCCCGGCTGTCCACGCAGGGACAGTTCACCCAGGCCTACGGCCGGTTCGAAGCGCGGATGAAACTGCCGCGCGGACAGGGGATGTGGCCCGCGTTCTGGATGCTCGGCGCCGACATCGGCAACGTCGGCTGGCCCAACAGCGGCGAGATCGACATCATGGAGAACGTCGGTTTCGAGCCGAACACGGTGCACGGCACCATCCACGGCCCCGGCTACTCCGGCTCGGGCGGCATCGGCGCGGGCTACAACGGCCCGAACTTCTCCGACGACTTCCACACCTACGCCGTCGACTGGGCGCCGAACCAGATCAAGTGGTACGTGGACGGGAACCTTTACCAGACGCGCACTCCCGCCGACCTCAACGGCAACCGCTGGGTCTTCGACCACCCCTTCTACCTGATCCTGAACCTCGCCGTCGGCGGCTACTGGCCGGGTGACCCGAACTCCAGCACCGTCTTCCCGCAGCGGCTCGTCGTCGACTACGTGCACGTCAACTCCGGCAACACCGCCGGGAACACCGGGCGGATCACCGGCATCGGCGGCAAATGCGTCGACGTCGCCGCCGCGAACAGCTCGGACGGCACTCCGATCCAGCTCACCGACTGCAACGGCAACGCGGCGCAGAACTGGACCATCGGGAGCGACGGCACGATCCGCGCGCTCGGCAAATGCCTGGACGTCGCGGGCGGCGGCACCGCGGACGGCACGGCGGTGCAACTGTGGGGCTGCAACGGAACCGGCGCGCAGAAGTGGGCGGTCAGCGGCGCGCGCGACATCGTGAACCCGCAGTCGAACAAATGCCTCGACGCCACCGGGAACAGCTCGGCGAACGGGACCAGGCTCCAGATCTGGACCTGCGGCGGCAGCGCGAACCAGAAGTGGACCACGCCCTAGCCAAAACCGCCCCGCCCCCTTCGCGTTTCGTTCTCTGAATGCGGTAGTTCGTATCGCCGACTACGGCATTCAGAGGACGGAACGCGTCATTGGGCGCGTTCGGCGTAGGCCTCGACGAGCTGGGTTTCGGCGTCGTCCAGGTACCGCGCGAGGAGCTTTTCGGCGCCCATGCCGTCGCCGGCCTCCAGGCGTTCGAGGATCTCCGCGTTGCGCTTGAGGTACGGCTCGTGGAAGCGCCGCGGGTCGGCCATCATGTGGAAGACCAGCCGCAGCTCGGCGAGGATGCCGCGCATCAGCTCGTCGATCCGTTCGCTGCCGCCGAGTTCCGCGATCGCCGAGTGGAACCGGATGTTCGCGGTGCCGAGGTCCTGCCAGCGCTCACTCCGCTCGGCGAGCTTGCCGTCCTCGACCATCCGCGCGAGCTTCGCGAACGTCGGCGGCTTCTCCGTCACCGCCCGCACCGCAGAGCACTCGACGACCTTGCGCACCTTGTAGAGGTCGACGACGTCCTCGACCGAGAGCATCCGCACGAAGACGCCGCGATTGAGCTCGTGGGTCAGCAGGCGTTCGTGCGTGAGCAGCCGGAACGCCTCGCGCAGCGTGTTGCGGGAGACGCCGAGCGCCGAGCCGATGTCGTGTTCCGACAGGCGCACGCCGGGCAGGAAGAACCCTTCCGCGATGCGGGTGCGGAGGACGCCCGCGACCCGCTCGGCGGTGCTGGTCCGGCTGATCATGTCCCGGTCCGCTTCGAGTCCTCGCACCGATGAAGGACCACCCTCCGCGATCGTCACGTGACCGATCCTACCTAGGCACAAGAGGCCAAGCCAGAGATCCCCTTGTGGAATTGTTGAACAATCCCTACAGTGCTGTACCTGGCTTCCCATGTGACCCGTGCCACGATGAGATTCACCCTCTGGAGGTGCCGATGAACGCGACAGCCACTACCGAAGACACACGTCCCTTCGCCTGGTTCCGCACGCTCGGTTCGCGAGGCCGCCGGGCCTTCGTCGGCGCGTTCGGCGGGTACGGGCTCGACTCGTTCGACTACCAGACCCTGCCCCTGGGCCTGGCCGCGATCACCGCCTACTACGGCCTCTCCGGCGGCGAGGCGGGCCTGCTCGGCACGACGACGCTGGTGGTCTCGGCGATCGGCGGCATCGGCGCGGGCGTCCTGGCCGACCGCATCGGCCGCGTGCGCACCCTCCAGATCACCATCGCGATGTACACGGTCTTCACCGTTCTCTGCGGGTTCGCGCCGAACTTCGAGACGCTCCTGATCTTCCGCGCCCTGCAGGGACTCGGTTTCGGTGGCGAGTGGGCCGCCGGCGCCGCGCTGGTGGCCGAGTACTCGCAGGCGCGCTACCGCGGCCGGACCGTCGCCTTCGTACAGAGCGCGTGGGCGGTCGGCTGGGCGCTGTCGGTCGTCGTCTACACCGTGGTGTTCAGCATCTGGAGCCCGGACGTCGCGTGGCGCGTCATGTTCTGGACCGGTGTCATCCCCGCACTGCTGGTGCTGTGGGTCCGCCGCAACGTCCAGGACGCGCCCGTCGCGGAAGCGGCCAGGGCCACCAAGAAGGAACGCGGTTCGCTGGCGGGCATCTTCAAGCCGGACCTGCTGCGCACGACGCTCTTCGCCGCGCTGCTCGCCACCGGTGTCCAGGGCGGTTACTACACGCTCGCGACCTGGCTGCCGAGCTACCTCAAGACCACCCGCGGCCTCACCGTGATCGGGACCGGCGGCTATCTCGCGTTCCTGATCTCCGGCGCGTTCATCGGCTACATCACCGGCGGTTACCTCACGGATCTCTTGGGCCGCAAGAAGACCTTCCTGCTGTTCTCGGTGCTTTCGGCGGGCCTCATCGTGGCCTATACGCAGATCCCAGCCGGCGCCAACACGCTGGTGCTGTTCCTCGGCTTCCCGCTCGGGTTCTCGATGTCCGCGATCTTCAGCGGGTTCGGCGCGTTCCTCGCCGAGCTGTACCCGTCGGCGCTGCGCGGGACCGGTCAGGGCTTCACCTACAACCTCGGCCGGGCCATCGGCGCGACCTTCCCCGCCGTGGTCGGTTTCCTCGGCGCGGGCGGCGCGATGGTGTTCGGCGCGGTCGGCTACGGCATCGCCGTGCTGGCGCTGCTCGGCCTGCCCGAGACTCGCGGCCGCGAACTGGTGTGACGACAATCGGGACAGGAGGCACCGCGATGACCACTTTCGACGAACCGGCGACGTTGTCCCCCGGCGAGGCCCGCGCCCTGTTCCGGGCGGGCACGGCGCGCCCGACCACCGGCTGGGCGAACGGGTTCACCCAGACCAACCTGATCGCCGTCCCCGAGGACTGGGCCTACGACGTCCTGCTGTTCTGCCAGCGGAACCCGCAGCCCTGCCCGGTGCTCGACGTCAGCGATCCCGGCGACCCGTCGACGCGGCTGGCGCCCGGCGCGGATCTGCGCACCGACCTGCCGCGCTACCGCGTCTGGCAGAACGGCGTGCTGTCCGGTGAGATCCCGGACGCGAGCGGGGTGTGGCGCAGCGACATGGTCGCGTTCTCGATCGGGTGCAGCTTCACCTTCGAAGCCGCGCTGGCCGCGGAAGGCATCCCGCTGCGGCACGTCGATCAGGGCCGCAACGTGGCGATGTACGTGACGGACCGCGAATGCGTCCCGGCCGGGCGGCTGCACGGGCCGATGGTGGTCTCGATGCGGCAGATCCCCGAAGACCACGTCGAGGACGCCGTGCGCGTCACCCGCGGGATGCCCGCCGTGCACGGCGCGCCCGTGCACATCGGCGATCCTGCCGCGCTCGGCATCGCCGATCCGGGCAGACCCGATTTCGGCGACCCCGTCGACGCGGAACCCGGTGACGTGCCGGTGTTCTGGGCGTGCGGCGTGACCCCGCAGGCGGCGCTGATGGCCTCGCGGCCGCCGTTCGCGATCACGCACGCGCCGGGCTACATGTTCGTGACCGACAAGCTCGACAGTGAGTTCAGGGTGGCCTGATGGATCTCAACAGTGACCTCGGTGAAGGTTTCGGCGCCTGGAAGATGGGCGACGACGACGCCATGCTCGACATCGTCACCAGCGCGAACGTCGCGTGCGGCTTCCACGCGGGCGACCCGTCGGTGATGCGGCGCGTGTGCGAACGCGCGGCGGAGCGGGGTGTCGTCATCGGCGCCCACGTCGCCTATCGCGATCTGGCCGGGTTCGGGCGGCGGGCGATGGACGTCGCCCCCGCCGACCTCGCCGACGACGTGCTCTACCAGATCGGCGCGCTCGACGCGTTCGCCCGCGCGGCGGGGACCCGGGTGCGCTACGTCAAACCGCACGGCGCGCTGTACAACACGGCCGCGGTCGATCCGGAACAGGCGGGCGCGGTGGTCGAAGCGATCCGGCGGTTCCGGCCCGAACTCGCGCTGCTGTGCCCGCCGGGGTCGGAAATGGCCCAGCAGGCCGAAAAAGCCGGTCTCTCCGCGTACGCCGAGGCCTTCGCGGATCGCGCGTACACGCCGGAAGGCCTTCTGGTATCCCGGAAACTTCGGGGCGCAGTGCTCCACGACGCCGACGAGGTGGCCGAGCGGGCGGTCGCGATGGCGGCCACCGGCAAGGTCGTCGCCGTCGACGGAACGGAACTGGCCCTCCAGCCGCATTCGCTCTGCGTGCACGGTGACACGCCCGGCGCCGTCGAACTGGCGCGGCGGATCCGCGCGGGGCTCGGCGAGGCCGATGTCCGCATCGGATCCTTCCTCGAGGCCGCGTGATGCGGGTGCTGCCCTACGGGGCGCGTGCGGCCATGGTCGACTTCGACGATCCGTCGGAGGTGCTCGGGCTGCACGCGTCACTGGAGCAGGATCCGCCGGACGGCGTCGTCGAACTGGTCCCGGCCGCGCGGACCCTGCTCATCCGGTTCGACCCTGGCCGGACCCATCACGACCGGCTCGCCGGCGACGTCCTCGATCGGTCCACAGTGGACGTCGCGCCGCGCGAAGCCGCCGAGATCGTCGTACCCGTGCGTTACGACGGCCCGGACCTGGCCGACGTCGCGGCCGCCACCGGGATGTCGGCGGAAGCGGTCGTCCGCCGGCACGAGGACGGGACGTACGTGTCGGCGTTCTGCGGCTTCGCCCCGGGTTTCGCCTACCTGACCGGACTCGACCCCTCGCTGCACCTGCCGCGCCGGACGAGCCCGCGCACCCGGGTCCCCGCCGGATCGGTCGCGATCGCGGGCGAGTACACGGCGGTGTACCCGAACGCCTCGCCCGGCGGCTGGCAGCTGATCGGGCGGACCACGCTGCCGGTGTGGGACGTCGAACGGGAGCCGCCGAACCTGCTGGCCCCGGGTACGCGGATCCGGTTCACTTCATGACCGCGAAGATCGAAGTGGTCCGTCCCGGCGTTTTCGCCACCGTGCAGGACCTCGGGCGGCCGGGGCTCGCCGCGATCGGCGTCGGCCGGTCCGGCGCCGCCGACCGCGGTTCGCTTCGGCTGGCAAACCGGCTCGTCGGGAACCCCGAAGGCCACGCAGCGCTGGAGTGCGTGCTGGGCGGCCTCGCCCTGAGGTTCTCGGCGCCGTCGACCGTCGCCGTCACCGGCGCGCCGTGCTCGATCACCGCCGGCGGCCGCGCGATGGGCCCGCACGCCCCGATCTCGATTGGTCCCGGCGACGAACTCGTTCTCGGCACGGCTTCCCAGGGTTTGCGGTGCTACGTCGCCGTTCGTGGCGGCATCGACGTCCCACCGGTACTGGGCGCGCGGGCAACCGACACCCTGGGCAAACTCGGCCCGCCCGTGCTTTCGGCCGGAATGACCTTGCCGGTGGGGCAGCGGACGCTGGCTCACCCCGGCGTGGATCTCGCTCCTCGTGCCCTGCTGCCCGACGTCCCGGTTCTGCGGGTCACTCCGGGGCCACGGGTCCCGTGGTTCGTCCCAGACGCACTGTCCACTTTGGTCTCTTCTGGTTACGTCGCCACCGCCGATGTCGATCGGGTGGGTGTCCGGCTCTCGGGACCGGCACTGTCGCGGGCGCGGGACGGCGAGTTGCCACCCGAGGCCGCCGTGCCCGGCGCGTTGCAGATTCCTCCTTCGGGGCAGCCGATCCTGTTCCTCGCCGACCATCCGGTGACCGGGGGCTATCCGGTGATCGCGGTGGTGGACGAGGCTGATCTGGATCTGGCCGCGCAGGTGCGGCCGGGACAACAGGTGCGGTTCCGGCTCGCCTGAGTGGCTTTTAGATGACACGATCAGACGGCTGAACACGTGCCCGGCGGTCGCGATTTCCGGAGCTGCCGAACGATGAAGTCGACCTGTCGGTCATCGGTCCGCGCCGGTGCGCCAAGACCGGGGGCCCCACCTCGCGACGGGTGTCGCGAAAGCGACTTATCGGGCGGTACGCCAAAGATGGCAGGATCGATCCTGCCGAGCGGGCATTCTTCGTTGCCTGAGGGCCTCGTTCCGGACTGCCCGGCGACCAGTCGCACTTCCGAGTGTCCACACGGGACGATTGACGGGCGATCGAGTGTCCGTTTCATGCCCAGATGACGCCTTACGCGTGGGGTCGTGAGTGGCGATTCGGGTTCTATTGAGGGGTAAGGCAAAGGTGTCCCTGCCCGGGTGTCAAGTCCGTGAAGGCCTCCTTGAGGGACCCTGGGTCCCTCAAGGAGGCCTTCACGGACCGGCGACCGACGGTGACGAACGAAACGATGGGGACTTTCCCCGCGTCGCGTGAGTGGAAAGCCCCCATCTCCGCGGGTCTTGCGGTGGTCGTGGGTGACGGAGGCCCGGAGGTGTCGCG
>NZ_JBFBGL010000015.1:0-138682 GCF_040684635.1 Amycolatopsis sp. NPDC089917
CCGACTTGCCACTCACGACCCAGCCGACATCGCGAAAGCCACTTTCGCAACCTTCGAGGTTGCGAAAGTGGCTTTCGCGTCATGTCAGTCCGGGCCGGGAAGGCCCAGGGGACTCAGCCGCTCTTGCGACGGAAGGTGCGCTTGTTCGCGGCCGGGCCGTGCGCGTGCAGGTTCTTCCCGCCGCCGTTCTCGTGGGCCGATCCGGAGCGGCTCTGAGCCTGCTTACGCTCCAGGGCTTCGCGGAACTTGCGCTTCGTGTCGTCCTCTTCGCCATCCGCTGGGGACGGTGCCGGTTCAGTCATTGCTACCTCCGAGGTTACGACGTGTGACCACGCCAGCCTGTCAGGAACGGACCGCCTTGGCGAGTCGATTTACGTCACCTGGGCGGCGCCGGCAGCTGGACCGGGCCGCCGAACTGGATCCGGTTCCGCAGCAGCGGCCGCCAGCAGTGGTCGCACAGCAGGATCGGCTTCAGCCGGTTCCCGCAGTCCACGTGATCCAGCGTGATGTCGGGTGCTTGCCCCGGCACCTCGAAGCCGCGTGACCACTCGGCGATGAAGGCCAGCGCGGGGAAGAACGCGAGCCCTTTCGCCGTCAGCCGGTAGTCGTGCGCGTCGGTGCGGGTCTTCGCGGCCCCGGTCCGCAGGACGCCGACCTCCACGAGCTTCGACAGCCGCCCCGAGAGCACGCTCGGTCCGATGCCGAGTTCGCGTTCGAACTCCGAGAAGTGCCGCGCCCCGAGCAGCGCGCTCACGACCAGGCCCGTCGACCAGCGGTCGCCGAGGAGTTCCATGGTGTCCGGGAAGAACATCAGCGGATCGCCCGCGAGGGACTCGGCGTCCTTGCGGCGGAAGCGTTTCGTCGCGGTCGCTTCGACGACGCCGGTGTCGTCGAGCCGTCGCGCGCGGATGTCGCGGGCGTCGACCCGGCGTTCGCAGGTGGCGCAGCCGAGCGGCGCCGACGTGGCCAGTTCGCAGTCGAGGTGGATCAGCGTCGGCAGCACGGCACGCCGTCCCTCGACCCATTCGCTTTCCCAGGCCCAGATCGAGATCAGCAGCGGCCACAGTTCGAGGCCGCGTTCGGTGAGCCGGTACTCGTGCCGGGTGCGGCGCGTGTCGCGGTACGGCGTGCGGACGAGCATCCCCGCGTCGACCATCTCGCGCAGCCGCCCGGACAGCGCGGTGGGGGAGATGCCGAGTCGCAGCCGGAGTTCCTCGTAACGGCGGAAACGCAGGAAGAGGCTCTGCAGGATCAGCAGGGTCCACTGGTCGCCGAGCAGTTCGAGTGCCCGGCGCAGCGGATCGCCCGCCGGCCTGACGCGGTGCGCCGTCGCCTCTGTCACATGGTTCCTTCCGAGGATGGTGTCGCCGCCAGCGTACTACTGACTACAGCAAAAGAAGCCTATTGACAGCTGACTACAGAAATCATAGTGTCTCAGCCAATCGGTCAACACGAACCAACCGGGGAGTACCGATGACGAGCACCTCCGAGCAACCGATCCTGGTGGCGGCCACCACCGGTGAACCCGAGGTCAACCCGTACCTGATGGGCGTCTACGCCCCGGTCGGCGAAGAGATCGACGCGAGCGATCTCCAGGTCATCGGCCAGATCCCCGCGGATCTCAACGGCGTGTACCTGCGCAACGGGCCCAACCCCCGGTTCGAACCGGAGGGCCGCTACCACTGGTTCGACGGCGACGGCATGATCCACGCCGTCCACCTGGAGAACGGCAAGGCCCGCTACCGCAACCGCTGGATCCGCACCAAGGCGTTCGAGGCCGAATCCGAGGCGGGCAAGGCGCTCTGGAAGGGCGTCATGGAGTCGCCCAAGGGCAACCCGTTCGGCAACACGCACGGCCTGAACGTCAAGGACAGCGCCAACACCGACCTGATCTTCCACCGCGGCCAGGTGCTCTCCACCTGGTACATGTGCGGCACGCCGTACGCGGTCGACCCGCTCTCGCTGGAGACGCTGGGCGCCGAAGACTTCCTCGGCACGCTGGTCGGCGACATGATGGCGCATCCGAAGGTCGACGAGCGCACCGGCGAGATGTTCTGGTTCGACTACGGGCCGCGCCCGCCGTACCTGCGCTACGGCGTGATCAGCGCGGACGGCAAGGTCGTGAGCACCACCGAGATCGAACTCCCCGGTCCGCGCCTGCCGCACGACATGGCGATCACCGAGAACTACGCCATCCTGATGGACTTACCGCTGATCCAGGACATGGAGGCGGCGCGCAACGGTCGTCACAAGCTGCTGTTCGACCGGTCGCTGCCGAGCCGGTTCGGGGTACTTCCTCGCTACGGTAACGGTAGCCAGATCCGCTGGTTCGAAGCCAGTCCGTGCTACATCTACCACGTCGTCAACTCCTGGGAGCAGGGCGAGGAAATCGTCCTCGACGTCTGCCGCGTCCAGCGCCCGCAACCCCGCGCCGACGCGCGCACCCCGCTCGCCAAGATGCTCTCGTACCTGCGGCTGGACGCCTCGCTGCACCGCTACCGGTTCAACCTGCGGACCGGGCAGGGCCAGGAGGCCCCGCTCGACGACGCCAACACCGAATTTCCGTCCGTCGACTCGAGGGTGGTCGGCGGCCGGAATCGCTTCTCCTACGCGGTGCGCATCTCGCCGGACTCGACGCTCAAGTTCGACGGCCTGGTGTGTTACGACAATCGTGCCGGCACGAAGACCGAACACCGTTTCGGACCGGGCCGGTGGGGCAGTGAGGCGCCGTTCGCACCCCGCGACGGCGCGGCCGCCGATTCCGACGACGGCTATCTGGTGACCTTCGTCCAGGACGAGCGTGAGGGGCGCTCCGAACTGGACATCTTCGACGCCGCCGATCTCGCTGCCGGACCCGTGGCCAGGGTCCTGTTGCCCCAGCGTGTCCCGCTCGGTTTTCACGCGACCTGGGTCCGGGCGGACCAGCTGGAACCTTCCTGTAACTGAGAGATCCCCTTCGCGCGTCCGCCCACCAGAGGGGTGTGGGCAGGCGGCGAAGGGCCGAAAGCCGCCGTCCGGGTCGCCCCTTCCAGGGGGTGGGGCGACCCGGGCACGGCACCTGAGGGCGGAAGGGGCCGATGACGGTCTTCGTACTGGGCGGGGCACAGACCGATTTCGCGCGGAACTTCGCGAAAGAGGGCGGCGGACTCTACGAGATGTTCGCCGAAGTGGTGCCCGACGCCTTGGTGGACGCGCAGGTCGAGACGGACGACATCGGCGTCGTCCACGTCGCCAACCTGGCCGCCGAGCTGTTCGCCGGTCAGGCCCAGCTCGGCGGGCTGCTGGTGGCGGCGATCCCCGATCTGGACGGGGTGCCGAGCGTCCGGCACGAGGCCGCGTGCGCCTCGGGCGGGACGGCGGTGCTCGCCGCGAGTTCGGACATCGAGTCCGGCCGGTACGACGTCGCGCTGGTGACCGGGCTGGAGCTCATGCGCAACACCGACGCGCGGTCCGCGGCGGGGCATCTCGGCTCCGCGGCCTGGGTCGGCGAAGAGGCGCAGACGGCCGAATTCCCTTGGCCCGCCTTGTTCTCCGACGTCGCCGACGTCTACGACTGGCGGTACGGGCTCGATCCGGCGCACCTCGGCCTGTTCGCCCGCAACGCTTTCGCGAACGCCGCGCTCAACCCGATGGCGCAGGCGAGGGACTGGGGTTTCCCCGACGGCTCGTTCGAGCAGGACGACCGGTTGAACCCGGTCGTCGCCGGTGTCCTGCGCAAGAACGACTGCGGTCGCATCTCCGACGGGGCGGCCGGGATCGTGCTCGCCTCACCGGAGTTCGCCGCGGACTGGGCGAAACGCGTCGGCCGTGACCTCGCGGACGTGCCCCGGCTGGCGGGCTTCGGCCACCGGACGGCGCATTTGTCGTTACGGGGCAAGCTGGATCGCGCCGAAGGGCACGAGTACCTGTTCCCGCATCTGCGGGGCGCGGTGCTCGACGCGTACTGGCGCGCGAAGGTCCCCGGCGCCGAGGAGATCGACGTCGTCGAACTGCACGACTGCTTCACCATCACCGCGCTCGTGGCGCTGGAGCACCTGGGCGCGGCACCGCCGGGGTCGGCGGGACGGCTGATCGAATCCGGCGGGATCGCGCGGGACGGCGTCCTTCCGGTGAACCCCGGCGGCGGGCTGCTCGGACTCGGGCACCCCGTCGGCGCGACCGGCGTGCGGATGGTGCACGACGCCGCGCGCCAGGTCGCGGGAACCGCCGGGCCGCTTCAGATCGACGGCGTGCGGAACGTGCTGACCTTGAACGTCGGCGGATCCTTCACGACCGTGGTCGCGATGGTGGTCGCCCGCTGAACCCATCGGCCGCGATACGCCGCTCCGGCGAGCGTCGCCCCGAAGAAGACCGCCGCGGCGACGCCGGTTTCGGGACTGAATTCGAGCGCTCCCAGCGACCCCGCGGTGAATCCCGAGTGGACACTCCAGGCGATCAACGCCGTCCCGAGCGCGGCCGCCACCGTCGTCACCGCGCCGGTGACGAGGACGACCACGGCCAAGGCGGCCAACGAGATGCCATGATGTCGCGCCGAACCGAGGAGCCCGGCCACCGACGCCGCGACGACGACGGAGACACAACCGAACGGGAAACCGAAGCTCTCGGGATTCCTCATCCGCTCAGTACACTCTTCGTAACCGGGCGTGCGGTCCGCGTGCACGGCTTTTCTACGCTCCCGGCGGGATTCTTGACGAAATCCTGACGCGTCAGACCTTGCGCGCGTGCGCGATGATCGCTTCGGCGATCGCGGGCCACAGCTGCTTCGGCAGTTCGTGCCCCATTCCGGGGAACAGCAGCAGCTCGGCGTCCGGGATCGCCTCCGCGGTCGCCTTCCCGCCGGAGACGTTGATCAGCGGGTCGCTCTCGCCGTGGATGACGAGTGTCGGGACATGGACCTCCCGCAGCTTCGCCGTGCGGTCACCCGAAGCGACGACGGCGGCCGCCTGCCGCAGCCCGCCTTCCGGATGGTTCGCCCGGTCGTAGTTGCGGGTGGCCTTCATCCGCAGGAACTCCTCGTCGGAGGGGTGTCCTGGCGAGCCCACGAGCTTGAACCAGGTGATGCCGTCCTCGATCGCCTGCTCGCGGGTGGCGGCGGGCGGCCGGGTCAGCCCGGCGAGCGCGGCGGGTTCCGGATGCCCGACCGCGGGGTCCCCGGTGGTCGACATGATCGAGGTGAGGCTGAGCAGCCGTTCCGGCGAGTCGATCGCGAGCTGCTGGACGATCATCCCGCCCATCGACGCGCCGACGACGTGCGCGCGTTCGAAGCCGAGCGCGTCGAACAACCCGGTGACGTCGGACGCGAGATCCGAGAGCAGGTACGGCGCGGAGGTCAGGTCGCCCGCGGCGAGCGCGGCCAGATCCGGCGCGGGGAGGTCGTCCAGATAAGAGGAGAGGCCGATGTCGCGGTTGTCGAACCGCACGACGTGGAACCCGCCCTCGGCGAGCAGGTCGCAGAAGCCGATCTCCCAGGTGACCATCTGGGCGCCGAGACCCATCACCAGGACGAGCGGCGGATCCGCGGGGGAGCCGAAGGTGTCGTACTCGAGTTCGAGGCCGTTCACACGCGCGCGGGGCATGGCCTGATCCTGCCGGAAGCCCCCGCCCGGATACCAGCGGAGTGCGGATACGGTAGCCCGCATGCCGACATCCTCCGAAGACGCGGGCTCCCGGTCGCGGTCACGCGTGGCTTCCGGACGGCCGGCGGTCACCAAGGCCCGGATCATCGACGCCGCGCTGGAGCTGTCGGCCGAGGCGGGCCTGGAGAACTGGACGCTGCGGCAGCTCGCGGCCGCCGTCGACGCCTATCCCGCGGTCGTCTACCACCACGTGGGCGACCGGGACACCGTCGTCGTCGCGGTGCTGGACCGGGTGGTCGGGCAGCTGACCCTGCCCGACGAGACCCTGCCGTGGCGGGCCTGGTTCACCGAATTCCTGCCGACCGTGCGGGCCGTGCTGCGCCGCTACCCCGGTTCGGCGCGGCGGCTGGCGCTGTTCGGGCCGTCGGTCGCCGCCGCGGTGCCGACCATGAACACCGGCATCGGCCGCCTGCTCGCGGCCGGGTTCGGCGGCGAGGCGCCGTTCGCGTACAACCTGCTGCTCGCCACCGCGTGCCAGTTCGTCGCGATGGAGGACGACCGCGAGAGCGCGATGGCGCTGCAACTGGACCGGACCGAGGGTTACGCGGCGTACCGCACCCGCACGGACCTGCCGGGGATGGCGGCCCTGGGCGAGTCGGTCGCGGCGCTGGTCGCGGACCCCGATCTCGCGGCCGGTTACTACGAGCGGCTCTACGGTTACGCGGTCGAGCGCTGCCTCGACGGGCTGGAGCACCGGCTCGGCCGGTTGGACACGCTCGGACGTTTGACAGAGCGCTGACAGCTGATCGGCGTAGTGTGGAGGGATGCCGGTGCTCGTCACCGGTCCCGAAGCCCCTGGCACCAACCTCCCCCTCGAGGTGCCGGGGGCTTCTCACGTCGCGCGCTGGATCTCGGGGAAGACCTCGCCGACCAGCGTGACCAGCGATTTGCTGAGCAGCGTGTGCACCTGTGCGCGATCGAGCGAACCCCGCACGAGCCATTCGCGGCCCGCGGCCTTGACCATCCCGCCGAACGCGCGGACCAGCGCGTTCAGCTCCTGGCCGTGTTCGCTCTCGCGGGAGAGCCCGACCGCTTCGAGCACCCTGTCCGCCGATTCGCGATCGGCCTCTTCGAGGATCCGTTCGACTTCGAGATCCCGGCCGATGCCTTCCGGCGCGATCGCGGCCAGCCACATCTTCTCCTGGCTGGTGACCATGTCGAGGAACCAGTCGATGGCGACGTCGGCGCGCAGTTCGAGCGGACCGTCCGGCAGGATCTCGACCGCGAGCCGCGGCACGGTCAGCGCCCGGCGGATGATCTCCAGATAAAGTTCGCGCTTGGTGCCGAAGTAGTGATTGATCAGCCCCCTGGCCACCCCGGCCTCCGCCGCGATGTCCGATGTGGACACTTCCGAGTACGGGCGTTCCCCGAAAAGACGTGCCGCACAGGCGAAGATCTGCTCCTTGCGCTCGTCCGGCTCCAGTCTCCGCCATCTCGGCGTCGGCTCGGTCGTCATGTCCTCAATCTTCCCACGATCGATTCAGTCCGGCTGGACGGTCACCGGATCCCTGTGACATATAAAAGCAAAGTGTCAGTTAATCCGGCGTGTACCGTCTGTTGGCCCGCTGGTCTTTACCGTCTTCTTTCAGGTGGCATGCCGTGCGCGCTGTCGGGGCGCGTTTGCCTCCTACCGGCCCGGCCTGGCGAGTAACCCCCCCTAGCTCGCCAGGCCCGGGCCTTCTTGCCGCGCGGGCGGGCGCTCGGCGGGCAAGAGCAGCGTGAACGTCGTCGGCGATGGACTGGTCAGCCGCAGCCGCCCGCCTTCCGCCTCGGACAGGCTCCGCGCCAGCCTCAGGCCGATCCCGTGGCCTTCGCGGTCTTCGCTCTCGTCGTCGGTCACGAACGGATCGTGCCCGTCCGGGAGGGCGCCCTCGTCGCTCACGTCGATGGCCAGCGCGTCCCCGGCGTCGCGGGCGAGGACGGAGACCGTGCCGCGCCCGTGCGTCGCCGCGTTGTCCAGCAGCACGGCGAGCACCTGCCGCACGGCCGCGTCCGCCGCCCTCGCCGGCAGCGCCTCACGGCCGCTGATCCGCAGCGCGCGGCCGCGTCCGGCGAGCAGGCCGTGCCAGGTCTGGCGGACCTCTTCGAAGAGTTTGCCCAGGTCGAGAAGGGCACGCGGGGCCCTGGTCTGCTTGGCCAGCGCCAGCAGGTCGTCGATGGTGCGTTCCAGCCTGTCCGCCGACGCGATGCTGTCGCGGATCGTCGCGTAAGGGTCGCGTTCGGGGCTTTCCAGCGCCGCTTCCAGCTGAAGGCGCAGCCCGGTCAGCGGCGTCCGCAGCTGGTGGGAGGCGTCGGAGGAGAAGGTCCGTTCCCGTTCCAGCGTCTCGCCGATCCGCACGGAGGTCGAGTCGAGCGCCTCGGCGACCTGATCGATCTCTCGGACCCCGGTGCGCCGGGCGCGCACGGTGAAATCGCCCTCGCCGAGCTGTTCGGCGGCGCCCGCGAGATCCTCCAGCGGCCGTGCCAGCCGGGTGGCGATCCGGCGCGCGATCAGCCAGCTGGCGCCGATCGCGATGAGGGCGAGCCCGGCCATCTTCAGCCAGGTCAGCCGGATCCGGTCGTCCAGTTCGGACCGGGGGTGGGCGGTGCGGACGACCCCGACCAGCGACGAACCGCTGATCACCGGGACGGCCAGGACCACCTCGTCGCCGCGCGTCCCGGTCGCCATGTCGGTGTAGTGCGCGTCGCGGACGAAGCGGTCTTCGGAGGCCGGGCCGTCGCCGATCAGGCGCCTGCCGGTCGGGGTGTAGACCGCGACCTTGATCCCGCGGATCCGGTCCGCGTCCGGTTTGGCGGGCTTGAGCTCCGGGACCCGGCCGTTCGCGAGGTCGCCGGTCACGTCGAGGACGGCCGTGTCGGCGGCCCGTTCGAGGTCGTGGGTCGAATTGCCCTCGTGGAACTTGGCGACCGCGATGGCCAGGGGCGCCCCGAAGAGGGTGATCGCCAGCACCGCGGCCAGCACGGTGAGGGTGACGATCCGGCGGCGCACGGACAGAGTGTGGCCGACGGACGAGAGGATCACCCACCCGACGCGATATTTTGCCGTCCGTTGACCTGAGATCAAGGCGATGTTGACCCCGTTCGCTTTACCTTGGGGCCATGCGCCGACGTGCCGCCGTCATGGCAGGCCCGGGGCCCGGATCCGTCCCCCTCGTCCGGTTCGCCGTCCCGGGCGAATGTGTGGCCGTGCTGCCCACCGGAAGTGGTGAAACCCCCGTGGGTGGTCCCGGCGTCGGCGTGCTGCTCAGGCGCGGGAACCTCTTCGGCCACCTCACCGTCGGCCAGAACATCCTGCTGGCGGGACGGCTGGCCGGCCGCCGTTCCCCCGAAAGCGCGGCCGACCTGCTCGCGCTGGTCGGCCTGACCGGACGCGGTGACGCCTATCCGGGCACGCTGTCGGCGCTGGAAGGTGCGCGGGCCGGGGTCGCCGTCGCCCTGGCCGGGGCACCCGAGGTGGTCGTCGCCGACGAACCGGCGGGTGAACTGGACGGGCTCGCCGCACTCGAACTCATGGATCTGCTGTGCGCCGTCGCGACCCGCGGGACGGCCGTCGTCGTGGTGACCCGTGATCCCGAGATCGCGGCCGCCGCGCACCGGATCGTGAGAGTGGCGTGACCGCGCCACTGGTCCGCACCGACGAACTGGCGCACACCTATGGTTCCGGGCTGACCGCCGTGGTCGCCGTGCACGGGGTCAGCTGCGTGATCGGCGCCCAGACCCGCGCGGTGGTGACGGGCAGGGCGGGCGCGGGCAAGACCACGCTGCTGCACCTGCTCGCCGGGATGAAGAAGCCGACCGCGGGCACCGTCGACTGGCCCTCGTTCGAGCCGTCGCCGCCCGGCCCCGACCTGATCGGGCTGGTGCTGCAGGACGGCGGGCTGCTGCGCGACCTCGACGTCCGGCTCAACGTCGCCCTGCCGCTGGTCCTCGCGGGCCGGACCGGCACCGCGGTCCGTGACGCCGTCGACGGCGCGCTGGACCTGGTGGGCCTCACCGGATTCGCCAAGAAGGCGCCCCGTGACCTGACCGGCGAGCAGATCCGGCTGGCCGTCCTGGCCAGGGCGCTCGCGCCCGCGCCGAAGCTCATCCTCGCCGACGACCCGGCGGGCTGGCTGGACCAGCGGGCGGGGGAGCGGCTGCTCGGCAGGCTCGTGGAGGCCGCGGACCGGCTGGCCGCCGGGCTGCTGGTGGCCACGGCGGAGAAGGCCCCGGCCGGGTTGTTCGGCGAAAGCTGGGCGATGGTCGACGGGAAGCTGGTGAGGCATCGGTGATCGCGGCGATGGCGTTGTGGGTCGGCGGGATCGCGCGCGTGCGGCCCGTCCGGCTCGGCGTCCCCGCGGCAGGCGCCCTGATCGTGACCACGTTGCTCGCCGCGCACGGCTGGGCCTGGGAAGCGGCGCCGCCGTGGGTGCCCGCGACGGTGCTCGTGGTGTTGCTGGCCGCGCCGTCGGAGCGTTCGCTGAGAGGCGATCAGGACCTCTTGCGCGCCCGCGGCGCGACCGGCGGGCAGGTGCTGGGGCTGGCCGCCGCCGAGGCCGCGGCCGCCGGATCGGCCGGAGCCCTCGCCGGTGTCGTGCTGTCGCTGGCGGGTGGCTTCCTGCCCGGTTCCGGACCGGCCCTTGTCCGGGAAATCGTTCTCTTGCTGCTCGCCGGGCTGGTCGTGGCAGCCGTCGCCGTCCTGCCCCCGGTGGTGCGCGAGTGGTATTTCGTCCCCGCCGACGACGGACCGCCGTGGTGGTCGCCCTACGGTCTCGACCTCATCCTGCTCACGCTCGCCTTCTTCTGGCCGCTGCTCGGCTGGGCGGGCGGCACGATGCTGCTGTGGCGGCTGGTGGAACTGGGGCTGCGCAAGGGCAAACGGGCGATCGGCGGAGTGCTCCGGCCGCTCGTCTCGGGGCTCGCGGGGGTGCTCGCGCTGTCCATTTCGTGGCGGAGCGCACTGTTGGCGCGGTCGGTGGCGCTGGTCGCGCTGGCGGTGGCGTTCGCGATCTCGTCCGCCCTGACCCGGGACGGCTGCGTCGCGGCCAATGTGGACCGGGTGGTGTCGCTCGTGCTCGCCGCGGCCGCCGCTGGACCGTCGTTCGGGACGGCGCTCAACGAACGCCGCCGCGACCTGCTGATCGTCAGCACCCTCGGCGGGAAACGCCGTCAGGTGGCGACGTTCATCGCGGGCGACGCGCTGATCGTCGGTGGCGGTGGCCTGATCGCCGGGCATCTGCTCGGCGTCTTGTTCGTCCTGCTCACGCCCGCCGAATGGGCGGCTTTCCCCCACGGGTATTTCGCGCTGCTGGGCGCGGTGGTGATCGTGTCGTGCGTGGCGGCGTCGGCGCGGATCGCGCAACTCGCCGCCCGCGACGAAGTCTCCGACCTTCGGGATTACTAGCCTTCGAAGGGCTGCTCCAGGCGGTAGCCGTGGCCGCGCAGCGTCGAAATCCTCGGCGCCTGCTCGGGGGTCGGCGCCGACTCGGTCAGTTTCCGCCGCAACGCCGCGATGTGGACGTCGAGGGTCTTCGTGGAGCCGTACCAGTGCGCGTCCCACACCTCCGACATCAGCGTGTCCCGGCTGACCGCGACGCCCGGCTGCTCGGCCAGCCGCGCGAGCAGGTCGAACTCCTTGGCCCGTAACGAGATCTCCCGCCCGCCGACGCTGACCCGCCGTCCGGCGGTGTCCACCCGCAGATGCCCGACCGCGATCGCCGGCCTGCTCTCCGGCGGCGCCGTCCCGCGCCGCAGGTGCGCGCGCACCCTGGCGAGCAGTTCGCCTAGCCGGATCGGTTTGGTGAGGTAGTCGTCGGCCCCGGCCTCCAGGCCCACGACGACGTCCATCTCCTCCTGCCGCGCGGTCAGGATGACCAGGACCGCGCCGGGGAGCGCCGCACGCAGCCGGCGGCAGACCTCGACCCCGTCCAGATCCGGCAGACCGAGGTCGAGCAGCACGAAGTCGATGTCGTCGTTTTCCGCGGCGGCCAGCGCGGTGCGGCCGTCGCGCTGCCAGGAAACCTCGTAGCCGTGCAGACGGAGGGTCGATTCGAGGACGCCGCCGATCGCGTCGTCGTCCTCCACCACCAGCAGTTTCGGCATGCGGGCGAGCTTAACCGTTGAACACTGTTCTTTTCGGCTAAGACGTTACGAACACCACCTGTTCTGTAACAGGGCGCTAACGTTTCCCTGTGTGCCGTGGCCGGTATGTCCACAAAGGACAGAGTGCGGCGAAGGCGAGACACAGCCAGGCGAACACGTCACCGACACGGCTGTACACGGTCTGTGTTCTCGGCTGTACGGGAAGATCCGCGACGAGTGTCTGCTGATCGGTGCGGAAGTAGTCGGCGTGCCCGAGTATCCGTCCCTGATCGTCCACGGCTGTGGAATTTCCGTGCGTGGAATGCCGGAAGAGCGCGTAACCGTTTTCCACCGCGCGGAACGTCGCCTTTTCGGCGTGCAGCGAGCCGAATCCCGGCCAATCGTTGGCGGGGACGAGCATCAGCGCGGTCTCCTCATCCGCGGCCTGGCGCATCAGGCCGGGGAAATCGGCGTCGTAGCAGATCACCGCCGCGAGCCGTCCGTACGGCGAATCCGCTGTGGGGACGGCGCCGGGGCCGGGAGTCATCGGTTCCATCGGCGTCGGATGCGTTTTGTCGTAGGTCCACGCCACTTCGCCGGTCGGCGTGACGAGTACGGCCACGTTGCGGATGTAGGGAGCCTGCGTGGTGTAGAGCGCGTAGGCGAGTCCTACGTATACGCCTGCTTGTTTGGCTTCGGCGCCGACCCGCTTCAGCAGCGCGTCCTGGTCGCGTTCCAGCACCCGGGCATGCGTTTCCGGCCAGACGACGATCTTCGCCCCCGCCGACGCCTGCTGTCGTGTCCTGGTCACGAGATCTTCGGTGACCGGCGCGAACGCCGCGCCGACCGCGACGGGATCGGCCGCGACGACTTCCTCGGCGCGCCAGTACTTGACGCCGATCCGCTCCAGCGCGCCGGAGCTCGCCTCGTCCGCGTCGGCCGAAGGACTGATCCCCGCGACCCGGACCGTGTGCGTCGCCGGAGCGTCGAACAGCAACCGCGCGCCGCCGGCGAGGAACACGAGGCCGAGCACGCAGGCGTGGACGAGCGCCGTGCGCCTGACCCGCGGCCATCCTTCCGCCCAGACGGTGTTCACCACCGAGGCGAACCACGCGAGGACGAAGGTGAGCCCGTACACGCCGGTCACGGACGCCGTCTGGAGCAGCGGCAGATTCCCGGACTGGGTGCTGCCGAGCGCGCCGAAGTCACCGAAGCCGGTGATCAGCCTGAAGAGGAACTCGCCCGCGACGAGCGTCGCCGGGAACACCAGTGTCCTCAGCGGTCCGGCGCGATCGGCGAGCAGGCGGTCGGCCAGGAACGCCGTCGTCTGCACCACCGTGAGCAGGGTGAAGGCGAGCAAGCCGGAGAGCACCAACAGCAGGCCGGTGACCCCGAGCCAGAACAGCTGCCCGATCAGCAGGGACAGGCCCACCATGAGGATCGCGCGCCGGACGGGGACCTGCAGGGCGTAGCGGAGCAGGAAGATCGGGAACACCCAGGCGGCGAGGGGGACGTTCCAATCGGTGTGGACGGCGAGCAGGAGCGACGCTGTGCCGAGCCACCAGAGCGGCCGTGGTTTCATACCGCGAACGGTAGGAAACCACGGCCGCCCGGACAGCCCACCCAGGGCAGCGAGTGCCCCTTACTTTCGTCAGGTCTCAGGCGACGTGGTCGCGGTACGCCGCGATGGTCTCCGCGAGCACTTCGCCGCCGGGACGGCGCCAGAGGTCGGCGTCGAAGACCTCGACCTCGATCGGCCCGGTGTACCCGGCGGCCTCGACGCACGCCTTCAGGTGCCGGTGGTCGATCGGGCCGTCACCGGGCAGCGCCCGGCCCAGCAGCGTGTCGGTCAGCGGCACCTTCTGGTCGCACACGTGGAAGCCGGCGATCCGCCCGGCCGCCGCGGCGATCGACTCCTCGATCCGCGGGTCCCACCACACGTGGAACTCGTCGACGATCACGCCGACCTGCTCGGCCGGATGCTCCAGCGCCACGGTCAGCGCCTGATCCACTGTGGACAGAACCGAGCGTTCCGCGCACTGCATGGGGTGCAAGGGCTCCAGACCGAGCCGCACGCCGCGCTCACCGGCGTACGGGGCCAGTTCGCCGACGGCGTCCGCGACACGCTGCCGCGACGACTTGAGATCGCCGTTGACCCCGCCGACGACCAGGACGAGGACGTCCGCGCCCAGCGCGGCCGCTTCGTCGATCGCTTCCCGGGTCTGCGCGACACCGTCCACAGGGGACCCTTCCGGGGTGACCCCGGTGAAGAAACCGCCGCGGCACAACGACGACACGCCGACGTCGTACTCCTTGAGCAGCCGGGCCGTCTCTTCGACGCCGGTCTCGGCGACCTTGTCGCGCCACAGGCCGATCCAGCGGACGCCCGCCTCGGCGCAGCCCGCCACGGCCTCCGGCAGCGACCACGCCTTGGTGGTGATCTGGTTCAGGCTCAACCGGTCCATCACGCCACCCCCGCCGCGGCCAGCAGCGGCCGCATCCTCGCGACGGCGAGGTCCGGGTCGGTGAGCGCCCCGGCGGCGTCCGCCAGCCGGAGCAGTTCGGCCAGATGCGTGATGGACCGGGCCGACTCGCGTCCCGCGACCATCCGGAAGTGGTTCTGGTGCCCGTTGAGGTAGGCGAGGAAGACGACGCCGGTCTTGTAGTTCCTGGTGGGCGCGCGGAAGATCGCCCTGCTCAGGGCTACCGTCGGGTCCAGCAGGCCGTGGAAGCCCGCCTTGTCGCCTTCGTCGAGCCGGGCGAGCGCGGCGCCCGCGACCTGCGCGACGGCGTCGAAGATGCCCAGCAGCGCTTCGCTGTGGCCTTGGTCGTCCCCGGCGATCAGCTCCGGGTAGTTGAAGTCGTCGCCGGTGTAGCACTTGACGCCTTCGGGCAGCGCGCGGCGGAACTCGGTCTCGATCGACGCGTCGAGCACGGAGACCTTCACGCCCGCGATCACGCCCGCGTGCTCGGTGCAGAGCCTGCCCAGTTCCTTCGCGGCCTCGCGGACGTCGCCGTGGCCCCAGTACCCCGCCAGCGCCGGGTCGAACTGCTCGCCCAGCCAGTGCAGCAGGACCGGACGGTCCGCGCCGGAGAGCAGTTTCCCGTACGCGGCATGGTAATCCGCGGGGCCGGAGGCCGACGCGGCCAGCGCCCGGCTGGCCATCACGACGGGGACGGCCCCGGCCTCGCCGACCAGGTCCAGCTGCTCGCGCCAGGCGTCCACAATGGACTCAGGGGTCGCGCCGCCGTCGGGGAGCTGGTCGGTGCCGACGCCGGCCACCCACGGCCGTCCGGCGGCGAGCGCGCCGGTGCGCCGGATGAGGTCCTGGGTCGTGCCCCAGTCCAGGCCCATGCCGCGCTGGGCGGTGTCCATCGCCTCGGCCACGCCGAGACCGCAGGACCACAGGTGTTCGCGGAAGGCGAGCGTCGTGTCCCAGTCCAGGACCGCGCCCTCTTCGGGGTCGGCGGCGGCGAGCGGGTCGGCGACCACGTGCGCGGCCGCGTAGGCGATCCGGGAGGTCGGCGGCGACGCCGGTTTCGCGGGCGTTTCCGCCCCCTGCGGTGTCCACTCCACCAGTCCGCCGTCGGCGGTGGGCAGGGCGATCAAGGTCATCGGGTCTCCGTGGCGCGGGTGTGAGAAAGCGCTTTCTCGGACCACGGTAAGTCACGCCGCGGGCGCCGCACAAGGGTTTCAGCGGGCGGGGGAAGCCGTGCTGGAGCGCAGGACGACCTCGCCGGACATGCGCACCACGCGCGGCCGGGTTCCGGGCGAGGCCTTGAGTGCCAGGTCCATGGCCCGTTCGCCCAGCTTCTCCAGCGGCAGCGCGACCGTGCTCAACGACGGCGTGAGATCGCGCACTACCGGGATGTCGTCGAAGCCGGCGATCGACATCTCGCCGGGGACCGGCACACCCGCGTCGCGCAGTGCCGCCATCGCGCCGATCGCCATCACGTCGGTCACCGCGAACACACACGTGGGCCACTGCTTGCGGGGCCGGGCGAGGACCTTCTCCATCGCCTCGTAACCGCCGTCGCGGGTGAACGCCGCTTCGACGACGTCGTCCTCGGCCAGCTCGACGCCCTGCTCCAGCAACTCCGCGGCGAAGCCGTCGAGACGGTCGACGACGGTGGTGAGGCTCTTCGGCCCGGCGAGGACGGCGAACCTCCGGTGCCCCAGGTCCAGCAAGGCCTTCGCCAGTTCGGCGCCGCCGCCCCGGTTGTCGGGCTGGACGGTGTCCACTTTGAGCCCGCGATGCCTGCTGACCGCGGCGACATGTCCGCCGCCGCGCCGGTACGGCTCGAGTTCGGCGGCCATCGCCTTTTCCCACGTCTTGTCTTCGAACGCGGAACCGATCAGCAGAATGGCCGACGCGCGCTGGGCGCGCAGCGTCGAGACGTACGCGACCTCCTTCGCCGGATCGCGGAATGTGCTCGCGAGCATCACCAGAAGATCGTTTTCACTCGCCACGCGCATCACCCCGCCGGCGATCGCGGCGAAATAGGGGTCGCCGACGTCGTGACAGATCACACCGACGGTGGGCTGTGAGCCACCGGCCAATGCCTGAGCGTGAGCATTGGGCGTATAGGAGAGGTCGGCGGCCGCGGCGATCACTCGTTCGCGGAGATCTCCCCGGAC
The DNA here is from genome assembly GCF_040684635.1 of Amycolatopsis sp. NPDC089917. Taxonomy (NCBI): domain Bacteria; kingdom Bacillati; phylum Actinomycetota; class Actinomycetes; order Pseudonocardiales; family Pseudonocardiaceae; genus Amycolatopsis; species Amycolatopsis sp. NPDC089917. The sequence continues at coordinate 16,336 of NZ_JBFBGL010000015.1, forward strand.
GGTGGCGGTGCCGTTGAGTACGCGGGACGCGGTCGCGAGCGACACGTCCGCGGTGCGCGCCACATCTTCCAGCGTCACGTGGGGGCGGGCCTTCATCGATCCTCCAAGCTGGCGTTTGGGGCATAGTGGCGGACATGCTCGGCCTTTACCCGGAAATCGAACCTTACGTCCAAGGGATGTTGCCCGTCGGTGACGGCAATGAGATCTATTGGGAGGAATGCGGCGATCCCGAGGGCAAACCGGTGATCTTCCTGCACGGTGGCCCCGGAGGTGGTTCGAGCCCGAGACATCGGAGACTGTTCGATCCGGAGCGCTACCGGATCGTGCTTTTCGATCAGCGCGGCTGCGGACGGAGCACGCCGAACTGCGCCACACCGGAGGCGGATCTTTCGGTCAACACGACGTGGCACCTCGTCGCCGACATCGAACGGTTGCGCGAGCATCTGGACATCGAACACTGGATGGTCTTCGGCGGTTCATGGGGGAGCGTGCTCGGACTGACCTACGCGGAAACGCATCCCGCTCGCGTCACGGAACTCGTCCTGCGCGGGGTGGCCACCTTGCGGGTGAAGGAACTGCAATGGCTCTACGGCGGGGGAGCGGCGTTCCTCTTCCCCGAGGCGTGGTCACGATTCCTGGCGCCGGTGCCGTTTTCGCGCCGCCAGGACAACCTGATCGAGGTCTATCACGAACTGCTCAGCCATCCCGATCCCGCCGTGCACGGACCCGCCGCGATCGCGTGGAGTCGCTGGGAGGGGGAAACGGTCAAACTGCGCCCGCGGGACGAAGTGATCGACGCTTTCAGCGATCCCGAATTCGCCCTCGCGATCGCGAGGATCGAGAACCACTACTTCCGGCACGGCGGCTGGCTGGCCGAGGACCAGCTGTTCCGTGACGCCGGGAAGCTCAGGGACATCCCGTGCGTTCTGGTCCAGGGACGCTACGACGTGGTCACCCCGGCCATCACCGCGTGGGAACTCGGCCAGGTGCTGCCGACCGCGGAACTGGTGATGGTCGGCGACGCCGGTCACGCGTTCGACGAGGACGGCATCCTGCACGAGTTGATCAGCGCGACCGACCGGTTCGCGTCAAACTGGCAGGGCGCCACGACACCCGAGCACGAGGAGAGGAACGCAGACATGCTTTTCGGTGACGAGCACGTCCGCCGCTACGAAGAGACCGACGGCGAGGTGGGCCACGACTGGGAGAAGGGCGCGCCTTGCCTGATCCTCACCACCAAGGGCCGCAAGACCGGCGAGGACCGCAAGTTCGCGCTGATCTACCAGTTCGACGACGAGAACAACCCGGTCATCGTGGCCTCGAAGGGCGGGGCGCCGGAAGACCCGGGCTGGTACAAGAACCTCCAGGCCAACCCCGAGGTCAAGGCCCAGGTCAAGGCGGACAAGTTCACCGCGCGGGCCCGGACCCTCGCCGGTGAGGAGCGCGCGAAGCTGTGGGAGAAGCTCGCCGCGGTCTGGCCGGACTACAACGAGTACGCGAAGAAGACCGACCGCGAGATCCCCGTGGTGGTCCTCGAACGCGTGTGATCCCTGCCGCGTTCACGCGGGGATCCATCCGAACCGGGGCGGGTTCGGCTACGAATTACGTCCATGGTGCCGATACCCCGTGAACGCTGGACCGCGCTGAGCCCCGTATCGGGTGACTTGCTGACGTTCCGCCAGATGATCGCCTTCGGCCGGCGCTTCGCCCGCGCCGGCCGGGGCGCCTGGTTCAGCCTCGCGATCAACGTCGTGTGGCCGTTCCTGGTGCTGTTCACCCGGTTCCGGGTCCGCGGCGGCGAGCATCTGCCGTCGACGGGCGGGTTCCTGGTCGCGTCGAACCATCTCTCGTTCGCCGATCCGACGACGGTGACGGCGTACTGCCTCGCGCACGGGCGCGTGCCGCGCTACCTGGCGAAGGCGAGCCTCTGGGAGGCGCCGGTCGTCGGCTCGGTGATGCGCTCGGGTGGGCACATCCCGGTGTACCGCGGGGCGGCCACCGCGTCGGACGCGTACCGCGACGCCGTCAGCGCCGTCCGTGAGGGTGAATGTGTCGTCATCTTCCCGGAGGCGACCTTCAGCGATCACCCGGACGGGTGGCCCATGCGCGGCAAGACCGGGATCGCGCGGATCGCGCTGGAGACCGGCGTCCCGGTGATCCCGCTGGCGAACTGGGGCACGCACCACCTGCTGCCGTCGGGCGCCGCGCTCCCGCGCGCCTTCCCGCGCAAGACGGTGAACCTGACCGCGGGCCCGCCGGTGGATCTCGCGGACCTCATGGAGCTCCCCCTGTCGCGCGAGGTGCTGGAAGCGGCGACCGAGCGGATCATGGCCGCCGTGACCGACCTGCTGATCGAGATCCGCGGCTCCCGGCCCGAGTAGGCAGTCTCACCCTTCGGGCGGTCCCGGCGAAGGGTAGGTTTCGGGGTATGAGCGCACACTATGACGTCGTTGTTCTGGGGGCCGGGGTCGGCGGTTACGTGGCGGCGATCCGGGCGTCGCAGCTGGGACTGAGCGCGGCGGTCGTGGAGGAGAAATACTGGGGCGGGGTGTGCCTCAACGTCGGCTGCATCCCGTCGAAGGCGCTGCTGCGCAACGCGGAACTCGCGCACATCGTGACCAAAGAGGCGAAGTCCTTCGGGATCCAGGTCGAGGGGCAGGTCACCTTCGACTACCAGGCCGCCTTCGACCGCAGCCGCAAGGTCGCGGACGGTCGCGTCAAGGGCGTGCACTTCCTGATGAAGAAGAACAAGATCACCGAGTACGACGGGCACGGCACGTTCCTCGACGCCAACACCATCGAGGTCAACGGCGAGCGGATCACCTTCGACAACTGCGTGATCGCCACCGGCGCGACCGCGCGCCTGCTGCCCGGAACCACGCGCAGCGACCGCGTGGTCACCTACGAACAGCAGATCATGGAAAACGAACTGCCGGAGAGCATCGTCATCGCCGGCGCGGGCGCGATCGGCGTCGAATTCGCCTACGTGCTGCACAACTACGGCGTGAAGGTGACCATCGTCGAATACCTCGACCGGATGGTCCCGCTCGAAGACGCCGAGGTCTCCGCCGAACTCGCGCGCCGCTACCGGAAACTCGGCATCGAGGTGCTGACCTCGACCAAGGTGGAGTCCATCGACGACACCGGTGACCGCGTGCTGGTGACCGTGTCGAAGAACGGCGAGTCGCAGGTCCTGGAAGCGGACAAGGTGTTGCAGGCCATCGGTTTCCAGCCGCGGGTCGAGGGCTACGGCCTGGACAAGACCGGCGTGGAACTCACCGACCGCGGCGCCATCGCCATCGACTCGCGCGGCCGCACCACCGTCCCGCACATCTTCGCCATCGGCGACGTCACCGCGAAACTGATGCTCGCGCACGCGTCGGAGTCCATGGGCGTCGTCGCCGCCGAGACCATCGCGGGCGCCGAGACCATGGAACTCGACTTTGTGATGATCCCGCGCGCGACCTACTGCCAGCCGCAGATCGCCAGCTTCGGCTGGACCGAGGAACAGGCCCGCGAGAAGGGCTTCGACGTCCAGGTGGCGAAGTTCCCCTTCAGCGCCAACGGAAAAGCGCACGGTCTCGGCGAGGCCGTCGGTTTCGTGAAGATCCTGAGCGACGCTACGCATGGCGAGCTGCTGGGGGCGCACCTGATCGGCCCCGAGGTGACCGAACTGCTGCCGGAACTGACTCTGGCGCAGCAGTGGGACCTCACGGTGCACGAAATCTCGCGGAACGTGCACGCTCACCCGACCCTGGGCGAAGCCGTCAAGGAAGCCGTGCACGGCCTCGCAGGCCACATGATCAACATGTAAGCGTGAACCTGCCCTGACCTGTGGGTTCGCGGGTCAGGGCAGGTGTCAGGCCGTGGCCAGGCCGTCACGCGGCTCGGTCATCGGAGGCAGGGTCGCCAAGCGTGTCGTCGAAGAAATCGTCGACGGCCTTCCGGGTCCGGGCGTGGCTACTCGGCAGGAGATGCGTGTACACCCGGAGCGTGAAACCGGGGTCGGTGTGCCCGAGGTACTGAGACAGCGCCTTGATCGACTCGCCAGCGTCGAGCAGGACCGAGGCGTAGAGGTGCCGCAGCGCGTGCACGCCGTCCGCCCTGGTCGGCTTCTCCACCCCGGCGTCCTTGAGCGCGGGCAGCCAGAAGTTCACCCGGAACCGCTCAGCTATGAGCACCTTCCCGTATCCGGTCACCATGAGCAGGCGGACCGTGGTCGGTTCACCGCCCGGATGCGACCAGGGGAGCGTCACTTCGGTCGCCGGGAACTCCTCCGCGTACTCGTCGAGGAGGCCGAGCAGCTTCCGCCCGATCGGCACCTCACGCGACTTACCGCCCTTGGGCGGAGCGAACACCGGTTGCCCGGCGACCACGCGCACCTGTCGGGTGATGTACGCCAGGTCCTTGGTGCGGTCGACGTCGTCGAGCGAGAATCCGAACAGCTCACCCTTCCGCAGGCCCAGACCGGCCGGGACGTCGACAGCAGGCTTGTACCGCCTCGGAAGGTTGTCCCGCACGCCCCGAGCCCGTTCGCGAGACCAGGGCACGACCTGATTCCGGCTCGCCCTCGGACGCGAGATCACCTTGGACAGCGCTGGATTCTCCGAGATCTTCTTGTCCGCCATCGCGAAGTTCAGGATCGACACCAGATGCCCGAAGTAGAGCGCCCGCGAAGTCTCCGAGGCTTCGGCATCCTGGAGCTTCCGTAACCACGTCTGGATGTGACTCGGCCGGATCGACCCGACCGCCTTCTTGCCGAAGTACGGAAGCAAGTGGACGTTGACGCGCGTCGCGAAGCGCTCCCGGCTGGTGTAGTCGACCGTCTGCGAGTCGAGCCAGCTCTGCGCGACGACCTCAAAGAGCACCAGGCCCGCGCGAGGGTCGATGTACTTGCCCTCGCGCTTGTCTGACTCCATCTCGATGAGGAAGTCTTCGGCGCGCTTCTTTTGCTTGTCCGGAAAGGACTTTGATCGCTCGCTACCGTCCGGGTCGAGGTAGCGAACCTTGTACCGCATCCCGACGCCGAACAGTTCGGTCTTCTCCAAAACCGGCCGCCCACGGGCGTTGAGCCGCAGATTCCCCTTGGCGTCCTTCGCGGGTTTGTACCAGCGATCTTGGATGTGTCCCATCAGGCGGCCTCCTCAGCGACCCAGGCCCGAACCTTCGTCGGGTCATAGCGAAGGTGACGGCCGATCTTGCGTACCGGCGGCCCCTCACCGAGCCATTTCCATTGGTAGAGCGTCTTCACCGGCACTCGGAGATAGTCCGAGACTTCCTCGACTGACCACAGTGGATTGATGTTGTCCATGTCTTCCCCCTTAAGCAGCGAGCGGAATTGCCGAAAGATCTGGCGGACTCTGCGCGGCTAGTAGTGCTTTGTCGTACTCGGCTTTCCAGGTGATGCGTTCGGAGATGGCGTGCATCACCAGGTGATCCCGAGGAGGCACGGAGGGGTCGCCGGAGTCGACCTTGCGCCAGACCAGCCGAGCCGGATCAGGTGCGGGTTTCTCGATCCCGACCGCCGCCAGCGCTTCGATCACGAACGCCTTGCGGTCCGCTTTGTGGTCGACGAGCGTCTTCCCCGACCACTTGCGCGACACCAGCACCCGCCGACCGGGCAGGCCGAGCGTGGTCCGCCGGTGAGCCCGTCCTTTGCAGTGTCCTGGGGTGGTCTTTCCGTTGGCGCCCTTGGGATTGATGCCGTACAGCAGCCACACCGCGCAGCGAGGCGAGCAGGGCGTCACCGACAGCTCCGCGTGCAACCGATCGTGGTGATCGCGCTGCCTCGCGGTGTCGGCTTCCACGACCTCACCGGTCGACTTGGTGAGGTACTTGGTCAGATAGCCGATGTGCCGCCCAGCCTCCTCCGAGCCGCCAAGAATGCCCTTGGAGTGCACCTGACGGCCGAAGGTGACCACGTGCGCCGGGGCTTCCACGGCCTCTACCGCGTCGTCCCAGTCGGTCAGCGGCTCTCGCGTGTCCGGGTCGACAAACACTCTGCGGTCGCCGTCCCAGAGCGGCATCCGGTCGACGTAGACGACCTGGTCGTGCGCAGGCCACCAGACCTGGTGGTACGTGGCTTCGGTGACTTGCCGGATCACGTCGTGCGGCACCGATCCCCGAACAGCCGCGTGCAGGTGCGGAGCCGCCCGCCGTTGGGGTTCAACGGTGGCGAAGTACTGCGCGTCCCAGCCCACGACCCGCCGGAGGTTCTGCCACCACCGGTCCACCAGCGCAGAGAAGTGCACCGCGTCCCGAGCCGCCCGCCGGTAGTCATAAGTCGACGGATCGACCGGTGCACCATCCGACCGGACCGGGCCGTAGGTGTCGCAGGTGAGCGTGACGAACATCGACGGCCGGAACCGTCCCGCGTACTCCCGTCCTAGCGTGGTCTTGGCGACCTTGCGTCGAGGCAGGTTCGGAGCGTCCTGCCGCCGTTTCGTCGACCGCTTCACCGCCTTCTTCGTTGGCAGGTCGATCGACGGGAGACGGCCGCGCATCCCGAGTTGCCGAAGTTCGTCGTCGACTCCCTGGATCTCCTCCCGCAGCTCGTCGGCCTCCGTCTGGTCCGTCTGTTGCCGGTAGGCGGCGACGAGGTCAGCCCGGAAGGCCAGTAGCTCCGTCTGTGTCTCGCTCGGTGGCTGTGTGGTGAAGTCGGGTTCTTCGGTCATGTGCCAGCCCTCGCGGCACTGAACCTGTCGCAGCGCCTTCGCTTTCCGGGCACACGGCAGGCACACCGATTCCACGGTCGAGCCACACGGGACGGGGACGTACCGGAGTTCTCCGGTGTCGGTGTCGCCCACCTCCATCGTGAACGGCCGGACACAGACCCCGTGCTTCTCAGCGGTCGCTTTCACCACGTCCGACGCCAGGGGCTCCCGCATCCGGGCAGCCCGGGTTTTGGCCGGCGTGGTCACCGCGGATTCCTTGGTACTCATCAGGCGGCCACCTCCCCAGGGCTGTTCCACTGCCGCAGGACGAACACCGGCATTTCCTGCCGCATCCCCGCAGGCAGATCCGGGAACGTGACTTCGTCGAACCAGACGCCGCCGTAGACCACCACCGGAATGCCGCAGGGAGTCCGGCCGCTCAGTTCCAGATGCACCGACCCACTGCCAGCAGGACGCCACAGCGATGCCTTCACGTCCTCCAAGGAGTTGGCCCAGGTGAGCAAGCCACGCGCGACGTCCTCAAGCCGACGAGAGTCGAGCTGCACCGTGATCGGATCAGGCCCTACCCCAACCCGGACCGAGGCGGCCGGAGGCAGCGCGAACGAGTCGAGGTGATCGCGGATCGCGTCGAGGAACACCATCAGCCGGTTCACGCCGCCACCCCCTCAGGACCGCGACGGGTGGCCAGGTCGACGACATGCGCGCCGCCGTTGGTCACGTAGGTCTCCAGCGCCTTGACCGTCTCGTCCGGTACCCAGCCCGCGCGGACCCGCAGCGGTTCGCGGATGCCCTCGCCCCAGATGTAGCCGACGCCCGCAGCCGACTCGTCGATCCGGTTCGCCCACGCGCCCCGTTCGTACGCGCCGTCGCCGAGGACCATCCCGACGTGCGTCTTCGAGGTGACACGCAGACAGACCCGCCGGGGGAACAGCTCCCGCACGGGTGTCCTTCGTCGGTTCCTGCACATATCCGCGCACCGTGTACCCGAGCGCCCGGCCCTGTGTGGTCAGGATCGCCACCCGTTCGACGATCGCTTCGCGGGTCTTGCGGTCGGTGTACTTGGTCAGCGCGCCGATCTCGTCGAACTCCAGAACCTCCAACGGGTTCTCCGTGGAAATCGGCACCTCACGGGTGCGCCCGGCGAACTCGCGCTTGCGGGACTCAAGACCGTCGAGCAGGTCGTCCAGGACCGCGATCGCTTCCTTCCCCGCGACGCCATAGCGGGCGAAGATCCCGCGCCCGTAGGCGAGTTCCATCCCCTTCGGGTCGATCCCCGAGATGCGTACCGTCCCGGCCCTGATCGCCGAGGCGGCCGAGACGAGCGGGGACCACATGACCGAGTTCTTCCCTGCGCCTGTCGCCCCGGCGACGAGCATGTGAGCGCCCGGACCGGTCAGCGGCAGCCGCCAGTCCTGCCCGTACTCAGTGCGCCCGGCGAACATCCGTCGCAGATCCACGCCGTCGACGGCCGCCAGCTCGGGCAGCTCCGCACAGTCCACAGGAGCTTTGAGGAGGTCCCGGCGCTGGAAGTCGAGCGAGACGACATTGGGTTCTAGCTCCCGTACCTGGCACCGCGTGACCTTGCGAGCCACGGCCAAGGCGCGGGCAGCGTCGTCGAAGTCCTCCGGTTTCTGACCGGGTACAAGCCGGACCCGGACCTCATCCCACGACGGACCCGACTTCACACCCAGCACCTTCGGGACCTGCACCGCAGCACCGCCACCCGCAGTACGGGAGACCGCCTTCCGACGACGGCCGACAAGGTTGACAGTCACTTCCACGGGCACGGTGCCGTCGGAGATGGACAGACCGCAGGCGTGCAACCAGCCCGGCAGTTTCCGGGCGTAGGTGAACCAGCGCAGCCACCACGCCCGCAGAAACCGGCCACACCACCGATCGAACGACACCACGTCGACCAGCCGCCACACCGTCAGGACCACCGCGACCGAACCCGCCGTGATAGCCAGCGAGAACCAGCCGAGCCACTGCCACCAGGCCGCCACAGCGACCACCCCGAGACTGGTCCGCCAACGCGCGAGCACCTGCTTTCCCAGCCACACCAACAACTTCACCGCCGACCACAGAGCGATGAACACCACCGCAACCGCAGCCAGGACTTCCGCGATCGTGGCCAAGGCACGGCCGAGCTTGTGCAGCAGCCACACCACCACACCCAGCACCCCGCCACCGATGAGGAGGACACCGATCCCATTGGTGTTCATCGGCGACCACCGCCGGTCAGATCCAGGGGAAACATTCCCCGGCAGGGAGCGCATTCCGTCTCGCCGGGCAGCAGCTTGGCGAACCGCTTGCAGACTCTGCAGCGCGTTCGGGTGACCCCGTCTAGCGCACGCTTGTTGCCATCGTTTAGCGTTGTCATTGTTCACTTCCAGTGGTTGTGGACAGCGCAGGACCGGCGAGGTTTCCTAGGCCAGTTACCGGTTCTGCGCCTTACGGGACACGGGAAGCGCGTGGAGACGTGTTTGTACGCCGCACGTCCCCACGCACGTTTCCCTACGGTTGTTCAGTTCTCAGCTAGCTTGAGACTTGTTCTTCTGGATCTGCGCGGCCACCTCCTTAGCTTTGCGTTCCTCGTAGCCGACCCAGTACTTGAGTTCGTGGTGGTGCCAGCGGTCCACATCGGACGCCGCCTGATATGTGCGGGCGTTGGCCTGGTGGAACTTCAACCAGGTCTCCAGGTTCGACCCGGGCTTTGGCCTTCGGGCCGTCGCGAGCGCGTGCGCCTCTTGGAGTGTTTGTGGCTCATTCCGGCCGGGTGGCGTCATCAGGCACCGCCTTGTGCTTGCCGAGGAACACGGCCAGTTCGTCCGCGCTGTCGCGGATTTGGCGAAGGAGCCGGATGAACTCTGGCCACTCGGCCGGATCGGACGGCGGCAGGATCGCCAGGCTGTCCGGATCGAGATAGATCACCAGAGCCGGGTTTGCCGAACCATTGCCCTGCATCCCCGCGACCGCTTGCCGTCCCGGCTTCCACATCGCGTTGAACGCCACCGCCCTGCCCTTCCTCGCTGTAGGCGCGCATCTCCCACGACCGCGCGTTCTCCTCGAACCCCTCAGCCGCCGACACCGCAGCCAGCACCCACCACGGCAACTGGCCCTGAGTCGCCAGCTCTCGCCATGCCGACGCCACCGCCCAGGAAGCGACGGCCATGTCATGTGCCGCCAGGGCATCCCCGCCCTGTGCGGTCCGCTGCGTCATCGCGCTGTAGTGGCGGTAAGCGGCTTCCCAGGTTTGGACCAGGTGCGGGGATGCCGCCCCCGGCGCCCCGCCCACCATCACGCCGCCTTGGGCGTTGACTCGGCAGCGGCGGAGGCCCGGCCCGACTTCGACCCACCACCAGCGGCCGCAGCCTTGAAGCCGGTCGCACGGAACAGGTAGGACTGGTACTTGAACTCGCCCTGACCAGCCACCTTCGGCTCAGCCGTCAGCCCCTCCAGTTCGATCGGCCGCATACCCGGCAGCACTTCCGACGTGGTCGGCACTGGCTGCACATCGGCCAGCAGTGTGATCTCGAACGACGCGCGCTTGGCCTTCGTCTCGTCCGGGTCGGTCACGGTGACCTTCCACTGACGCTTGCCCGTCACTTCGTCGACCCGCTGACGCGCCGGGCGACCCGCAGCACGGTCTTCCCGCGATTGGTACTCGTTGTCCGGCGAGACTTCGCCGACCATCACGAGGCCCTGCGCGAACGCTTCGTCGAAGTCGATGCTGAAGCGGTGTCCTTTGTAGATAGCCATGTCGTTAGTTCCCTTGTTCGTCTGTGTCTGTCGGCACTTCGTCGCCGTCTTTGCCCCTTGCGGCAGCCGCGTTCAATGCGGCCTGTACCTCTGCGAGTTCTCTCCCCAGCACCGCTATCGCGTCGGAATCGACGAGCAGGACCACGGGGAACGCCTTGCCGAAACGGATCTCCGCCCGGTTGGCGTAGGTGAGCGCGCGGACGCGGATCGGCAGGTCTGCCGTGACGTGGATCTGGACCGTGTCGCGCATCGGGCGCTCAGATCGCGAACCGGCGAGCTGTCCACGTTCCCGAGCCGTGCGCGGACGCTGCCCGACCGGCGGTTGGAGTCGTCATGCCTGCCTCCCTCTTGGTGTCGAGGTGCTGGGGCGAGTCCCCGGCAACCTGGCACCTAATCTCCGCCAAAACGCGGGACGTGATCACCATCTGGCGGGACATCTAGGGACGTCCCTGGTACGGTCGAAGACGTCCCTAAAAGTCCCTAGGAGGGCGGATGCCAAACGAACGCCTGCGGGACGCCCTGCTGCGCAACGGCCTCACGCTGGAACAAGTCGCCGACGCCACCGGGGTCGATCAGAAGACCGTGGAACGGTGGATCACCAAGGGGCGGACGCCGTACCCGAAGCACCGCCACAAGATCGCCGCGATGGCGCGCGAGTCCGAGACCTACCTCTGGCCAGACTCTGTCGCCCCGGAGCGCAAGGCCGAGACAGCCGCCGCCGAGGTCGTGCGCGTGTTCCCGCACCGCAACGCCATCCCCGTCGAACTGTGGGACCGGCTGATCAAGGAAGCGTCGGACACGGTCGAGGTCCTGGTCCACGCCGCGCTGTTCCTGGTGGAGCGCCCGCGGTTTATCAAGGACCTGACAGCAAAAGCCCAGGCCGGGACCAAGATTCGGCTGATTTTCGGAGATCCCGAAGGGGAGAGCGTCGCTCTGCGCGGCGACGAGGAGCAGCTAGGCGACGGGACGCTTGCGGCGCGCATCCGCAACGCGCTGGCGTCCTACCGGCCGCTGATCGGGGTAGACGGGGTGGAAATTCGCTTCCACAACACCACGCTCTACAACTCGATCTTCCGCTTCGACGACGAAATGATCATCAACACGCACGTCTACGGCTTCCAGGGAGCACACGCCCCCTCCCTGCACCTCCGCCGGCTATCCGCCGGGGACCTCTTCGAGACCTACTCGGAGAGCTTCGAAGCCGTCTGGAACCTCGCCAAGTCCGCCACCTTCTAGGAGGCCATCCATGGCACGCGTCGACTACTACAACGACCCGAACGCCCCCAAGGCGAATAGCATCGCGGTCGCGGTGTCCGCGTTCATCCAGGACGACGAAGGCCGGATTCTCATGATCCGGCGCACCGACAACGACCTGTACGCGATCCCTGGCGGACAGCTTGAACTTGGCGAGACCTTGGCTCAGGCCGCCGTGCGGGAGGTTCGCGAGGAGACCGGCATTGAGTGCGAGGTGACTGGTGTCATCGGTCTGTACTCGAACCCCAACCACGTCATCGCGTACGACGATGGCGAGGTGCGCCAGGAGTTCTCGATCTGCTTTCGGGCAATCCACACTGCTGGAGATCTACGTACGAGTGATGAAAGTAAGGAGGTTCTTTGGGTGGCAGTTGGCTCTATCGCAGGTCTGCATGTACACCCATCTATTCGACTGAGGCTGGAACACGCGCTAGGAGCTGGAGAGAATGTCTTCTACTCTTAGGCCGAGGCCTCATCTTCTGAATCGTTGACGGCCATCCTCAAGTCTGGCAATAGGTCGCATAGGCGCCTGTAGACCTTCAACTTGCGATTGAGTCTCCGTGCTGAACTTTGTAGCTGACTGACCAGAGAGCGTTCGGCGACGGTAAAATCTGCGTATCCGGCTGCGCATGTGAGATACATTAGGTCTGTAAGATCGTTGTTTGACCAGTTTGTTTTAGGGTTGGAGAACTTTTCGTAAAGCACTTCGTTGAAAAGACTTAGGCTTGGCATGTTTTTCACATCTACTTGTCGATGTGTCATGAGCCACTCGTGAAAGTTCTCGATGGTAATTCCTGACTTGAATGCTTCCTCTGCAACCTCTTTTCGTGTGTCTGAAATAAAAAACAAGTCTATTCGTTGTCGTCGTAACTCCGGGCCACTCGGCTCGCTGGCAAGCCAATCCGTAAAACTTTGTAAGCGGGATACCCACTCATCAACCCCGTTCATTGGAACTGCTTCAGTGTCGAGAAGGGTGTCGAAGTTTGCGCTAACGGCTGTTAGTGCGTCCGCCATGAAGCGGTATGGTTCAGGTAGGGGCTCACCTGTATCTGGTGCGTCATCCTTACCTGGATCGTCCTCGGTGCGCTTAGAGTGAATCGCTCCTGGTTCGAGTGTAAAGACATTCAAGGGCTGCTCTTCTGCGTTTGTGAACCTTGAACGAAACGCCATTTGAAGTTCGAATCTGCGCACCTCCAAGGGGTCGCGCATCTGCCAACCGCGGCTTAGCCGCGCCAGCGTGAGGCCATGTTGGTACCTTGCTGTATCGCTCGTCCACTTGCAAGTTTCTGACATGTGAGCCGCGGACATTGGAAGTATTATCTTCCCTGCCTCGGCCATTTCGATTAGTTCTCGCGCGGCTTCGAGCTCGTTTCCGGGCACGCGTTCAGGTGAATAAATACTCTTGGATATATTGCTCCAATCTTTCTGATCAAGATATACAACGGGTCGCCCATTTGCATGATCTAAGAGGTCGGGTGTGGGAAGTTCTGCGAGAATCTCATCGTCAAAGACTGTCTTTATTAAGACGGCAAAAATTGCGGGCGAGTAAGTGATGCTCGCTATCCTGCTTCCTGCTTCTGGATTGTCGAATTCTAGTGGTAACGTAGCTTCTTTCCTGTCGGACCTTATAAACTTTACGACGCCTTCTAGGCGATCCATTGTCACCAATATAATCTTAGGTTCGGGCGAATGCTCGTTTTCCATGTAATTGCACCGTGTCTGTCTAACGCTGATATCAGTTGAATGAGAATGTCGAGCTTTGCTTGACTGCCGAACTTGGCTCTATGGGATCAAGGCGCGCCGCCGTCGGCGGCGCGCTGGTCACCTTGCGTCCGCGTCTCGCCTGCGGGCGCACCTGGCCCGACACGGCGGGCTGCCGCTCCGCTCCGCCCACCGGCCGGGCGGTGCGCCCGCTGAAGCCGTGGACAGGTGTTGCCGCCGCCAGCGGCGCGCAGGTACGCCAATGAGCACGTCGGCCTCCTCACGCAGACGATCGTGATCAGAGGTCGCGAACGGACCAACGGCTGTTACGCGGAGCCACCGCCCCGATGCCAGATCGTCACAACGGCCGTCACGCCGCGTCAAGGCGGGAAAGCATGCCTTGACCCGACGCGACGGCCGCGTGGATGGCTTCGTATCGGGGAGATGGGGGAGGAGTGGGCGAGTGCCAGGCCGTCTCCAGGCCGTCAGACGTCGGGCAGGGGCGAGAACACGCGAGAAGTGTCCAGCCCTATCCGCGCAGGTCAGCGGCCAAAAGCAGTGATCATGTCGAGGTCAGCGGAGCCCAGGCATCAAAAGATCAACATGTAGGTCTCGCGAGTGGTGAGGACGGTTCTAGCCGTTCTCGTATTTGCCTACCCACTGGTGCGGCTGGCGGTCGACGGGGGAAGATTGCGGACGTTGAGCGTCCGGAATCTTCCCCCGTCACCTCGTCCGCCACCGGCACGACCTTGATCAACGGAAGTTCCGAGACATTCAACGTCCCAATTCCTACATTGTCGAGCCCGGCAGCCGCAGAACCGCCACCCTCGCGCAGGTCAGGCGTAGGTAGGTAGATGCGTCCGCTCTGAACGTCCTCACCACTCACGACCAACCCAACCAACGCCCACCAGCGCCCCGAAGCGCGCAAGTAGTCGACTAACTGCGGGACTCAGAGCGTGTGGGTAGCGATCAGTTGGCCGATCGCCCGGATGTCGGAGCCGCGGAACTCCAGTCGCACGTTGCCCAGACCGCTGAACCACAGGTCCAGTTCGGCGTCCAGGTCGAAGGTGCCCGCGGTTTCGATCGAGAAGGCCTGGATCCGGTTGTAGGGCAGTGACGTGAAGTCCTTCTTCTTGCCGGTCATGCCCTGGACGTTCACCGCGATCAGCCGCTTGTTCGTGAACACCACGAAATCGCGCACCGCCTTGAACGACGAGATGATCTCTTCCCCCGGGATGATGATCGGCTGCACCGTGGGGGCGATGTCCTTCGGCTTGCAGGGCGTGAGCTTGAAGACGGTGTCCTTGGAGAAGTCAATCATGTTCTCCAAGGTACGGACGAAAGCGAAGCCAGGCCGAAGTACACGGAGAGTGACGACGTCCGGGACCCCTCCCCGGTGGCGTGCCGCATACTGCCGTGGACAGGAGGAGGCTCGATGAAGCGGCTCACGACGGCGCATGAGAGCCTGGCGCTCGGTGTGCCCCGGTCGGTCCCCGGCGCGGTCTTCGCCCTCACGCTCGCGGGCGGTGTATCCGTCGATCCCGGCGAGGGTGGCGAGATCTCCTTCGGGCGCAACAGGCCGCAGGTCGACGTCTGTGTGGGCGAGAACGACGTCCAGGTCAGCCGGCGGCACGGGCTGCTGAACTTCACCGGCGGGCAGTGGTGGGTCAGCAACACCGGCCAGTTGCCGATCCGCATGCCGAACTCCCGCTGGCTGTCCCGCGGCGAGGAGCCGATCCCCCTGTCGGACGGTTACACGCCGGTGTTCGTCCGCGGTTCGGGCAGGAGAGAGCACCTGCTCGAGTTGTACGTCGCCGGTCCCGACGGCGGGCAGCCCGCCACCCGGCACGACGACGTCACCGTGCCGCCCCGCCGCTGGCGCCTCAGCGCGGAGGAACGCCTGGTCTTGGTCGTCTTCGGCCAGCGCTACCTGCTGCACGACCTCAACCCGCAGCCGCTGTCCCGCCAGCAGACGGCCGAGGTGCTCGGCGAGCTCCGCCCCGGCGAGACGTGGACCAGCCGCCGCGTCGAGCACGTCGTCAGCGACGTCCGGGCGCGGTTGTCCGCCGGCGGCGTTTACGGGTTGCGGCGCGAAGAGGTCGGCGAGCCGGTCGGAAACGCGTTGAACGACAACCTGGTGCGAGAGCTGGTGCTCTCCACCACGCTCGTCCCGCCCGACCTCGGCCTCCTCGACGCGCTCACCTGATCATCCACAAAGGACGATCAGCGCACGCCTTCCATCGCCGCCTTCGCGACCTCGCTGTCCTCGTCCGCCTTGGTGGCCACTTTGACCAGCGCCGCCGTCGCCTGGTCCCGGCTCTCTTCGGCTTTCACGCGTCCCGCCGAGGCCGCGTTCACGCCGAAGAAGGCGCCCACCACGGTGCCGATCACCGTTCCCGCCGCGGTGATCACCGCCGTGACGTCCGAGGTGTTCGGGTACCGCCAGACCGCCGCCACCGCGATGACCGCGAGCGCGCTCAGACCCGCCAGCACCGTCAAGAATCCGTAGTTCCTGCTCATGGCCCGCTCTCCCTTCAGGCTCCTGCGGCCTTGCTTCGCCCGAACGGCGCCCTTCGTTACGGCAAAAGGCCGGACTGTTATTCGCCGATGCCGAAACGGATGTCGTGCTGTTGTCCCGGCATTACGAATTCCATGAGCCGAAGCCCCTCTTCGGTGATCGAATCCTGTTCCCGCAGGGGTTCCCGCGATTCGATCGTCAAAGTCGCCCCTTCGATCGCCCAAATGGCCAGGAATTCACCGTCGATGAGCAGAGTGCCCTTTCGGCCCCCGTTCCCGGGCGGCAACGGCACGCGACGGCCGTCCGGGATCACGCGCGCGCGATCGGCGTGGGAGAGCAGGATGTTGTCGTACTCGGGCAGGAACCGGGGAGGCGCAGGGGTTTCCGGATCGGGTCGCGGCGCGTCGGGGAGGTCGAACAGTTCCTTCCCGTCGGTGTCGGTGAACGTGCACAGCCGTGGTCGAAGTCGTTCGAAGACCTCCTTGAGCTTGGTGAGCCCCGACCAGACCTGGGCGTCGCGGACGGTCGCCGGGCCGAACGCCGCGAGATAGCGCGACACCAGGTCGTCGAGGGAGATCCCGTCCGTGACCGGCTTGCCTGCCCATTCGTCGAGCAGGGAGAACGCGACCGGTCCCGACTGGCCCCACAGGCCGCGCGGCGTCACGTGCGCGAGGGGGAGCAGGCTGTTGACCGCGTAGGCGAGGGTCGCCGGGTCGGCATCGGGCCACCGGTCCGCCAGCGCGGTCCGGATCTCGGCGCGGGTGCGGTGTCCTTCCGCCAGCAGATCCCGCCCCGCTTCCGCGATCGCCGCGAGATCGAGACCGGCGACCTCCCGTGAGTAGTGGCCCAGGAAACCGCGTTCCACCACCGTCTTCATCGTCGGCCACAGCGCGAGACCGTCCTCGGCCGTCACCAGGTGCACCGTGCCGCGCATCAGCGTGGACCGGACGACCTCGCGGGCGGCCAGCGGCTTCGCCAGGTCGTCCACCTGGAAGTCCCGCAACCGCGACCACAGTCCGACGTAGGACGAGTCCGGTGCCTGCGCCTGGAGACCGGCCAGCCGCTCGATCGCGGTGACGGCGGGAAGATCGGCGCGCTCCAACAGGAACTGGCGGGCCAGGGTCGCGCGGTTGAGCGCCCGCGCGCTCAGGCACGCCATC
The DNA here is from genome assembly GCF_040684635.1 of Amycolatopsis sp. NPDC089917. NCBI lineage: Bacteria > Bacillati > Actinomycetota > Actinomycetes > Pseudonocardiales > Pseudonocardiaceae > Amycolatopsis > Amycolatopsis sp. NPDC089917. Next base: position 33,402 of record NZ_JBFBGL010000015.1, read on the forward strand.
AGAGGCGCCCGCGGAAGAAGGTACGAAGGTCTTCGGCGAGCAACTCGGGTACCTCCATCGCCGGGAAATGGCCACCGGTGTCGTATTCGGACCAGTGCTCCACCGGGGCGTCCAGAAGACTCCGGATCGCGGTGTCCGCGGCGAAGACGGCGACGCCGCTCGGCGGTCCGGCGGGTGCCGCGCCGTCCCAGCCGCCCTGGGACAGCTGCCGGTAAGCCTCCATGCCCTCGTACGTGGCATGTGCCGAGGACGCGCCCGCGCCGGTGAACCAGAACAGGCTGACCGCGGTCAGCAGGTGATCGCGATCGACGGCCTCGTCCGGCGTTTCGTTGGCCGGGTCGGTCCATTCGGCGAACTTCTCCACCATCCACGCGAGCTGGCCGGTCGGGGAGTCGTTGAGCGAATAGGCCAGCGTCTGCGGCCGGGTCGCCTGAAGGTGCAGGTAGCCGAGGCCGTCGGACTGGAACCGGTTGAAGCGCTCGCCGCGTTCGCGGTCCTTCCCGGAGAGACCGTCCAGTTCGACGGCGGGCCCGAACGGCATACCGGCGCTCGTGCCGGTGAGGTGCATGCCGGCGACCCGGTGCGCGGCGATCATCGACAGGATGCCCGCGACGCCGGCGCCCGCGTCGGTGCCGTGGACGCCGAAACGCTCGTAGCCGAGGCGGTCCATCAGCGTCGTCCACGCCTGGGCGACGCGGAACAGATTGCCCCAGCCGGGTTCGCTTACCGGCGTCGAGAAGCCGTACCCGGGCAGCGACGGGATGACCAGGTGGAACTCGCCGGTGAGCTCGCCGACGATCTGCCGGAACTCGAACGGCGAGCTCGGCCAGCCGTGCGTGAGGATCAGCGGCAGCGCGTCCGGCCGGGTGGAGCGGACGTGCAGGAAGTGGATGGTCTGGCCGTCGATCTCGGTGGTGAACTGCGGAAAAGCGTTCAGCTCCGCCTCCTGGGCGCGCCAGTCGAAGCCGTCGGCCCAGTACTCGGCCAGCCCCTTGAGGTACGCGACCGGGGCGCCGCGGCTCCAGTCGACGGTGACCTCGCGCGGCCAGCGGGTCCGGTTCAGGCGGTCCTTGAGGTCGTCGAGTTCGGCCTGGTCGACGGCGATGCGGAAGGGCTCGATTTCGTTCATGGGAGCTAAGGTAGAAGCCATTGCGGAAAGGTTCGTTCCGCAATTACAGGCAAGGTGGAATCCATGGCGGAAACTTCGGCGAGATTGCTGCGACTCCTGTCGCTCATGCAGGCCAGACGCACCTGGACGGGCCCGGAACTGGCGGAGAGGCTCGACGTCACCACCAGGACCATCCGGAACGATGTCGAGCGGCTTCGCGGGCTGGGTTACCCGGTCGACGCCACGCCCGGCGTGTCCGGCGGGTACAGCCTGGGCGCCGGCGCCGCCATGCCGCCGCTGCTGCTCGACGACGAGGAAGCCGTCGCGGTGGCGATGGGCCTGCGGACGGCCGCGGGCGGCACGATCGCGGGAATCGAGGAGACCTCGGTGCGCGCGCTGGCGAAGCTGGAGCAGGTGCTGCCGTCACGGCTGCGGCATCGCGTCGAGGCGCTGAATTCCGCGACGCTCGCCGTGCAGGGTGGCGGCCCCACCGTCGACGCCGAGGTGCTTTCGGTCATCGCCGGCGCCTGCCGCGATCGGGCGACCTTGCGGTTCGATTACCGGGGGCACAACGGATCCGAAACGCGGAGGCAGGTCGAGCCGCATCGCGTCGTGCACATGAGCCGCCGGTGGTACCTCGTCGGCTGGGACGTCGACAAGCAGGACTGGCGCACGTTCCGCGCGGATCGGGTGCGGCCGCGGACACCCCACGGGCGGCGCTTCGAGCAGCGCGAACCACCCGAAGGCGGTGTCGTCGCCTATCTCCAACGCGGTGTGGGCGCGGCGTTGTGGCGGCACCACGCGACGATCCGGCTGCACGCCCCGGCGGCCGAGGCCGCGGCGAAGGTCCCGCCCGCCGTCGTCGTCGAAGCCGTCGACGAGCGGACCTGCCTGCTCAAAGCCGGTGCGGACACGCTGGAGTACCTGGCGCTCTACCTCGGCCTGCTCGACACCGACTTCGACGTCGTCGACTCGCCGGAGTTCGCCGGGCACCTGCGCAAACTGATCGGCCGGTTCAGCCGTGCGGTGGGCGCTTGACGTCGAACACCAGCTCAGGGCGTTCCCAGGTGATCTTCGGTGGCGTCGGCGGCACGACGCCGACGCGGCGCGCGCCCATCCGCTCGTAGAACCCGGCGGCGGGTGGGTGGGAGACGACGCGGATCTCTGTCATGCCGAGGCCCGCGGCCTGCCCGAGCATGTGCTCGACCAGCCACGCGCCGATGCCCGTGCCCTGGGCCGCATCGGCGACGAACAACAGGTCCAGCTCGGCCGGGTACTCGATCAGGCTGTAGAAACCGACCACGTCCCGCTGCGCGTGCGCGACGAACGCGGGATGGGTGGCGAGATAGTCCTCGGTGACCCGGTAATCCTCGAGAATCGACGCGTACTCCCCTTGATAGGCGGCCGATTCTTGCACCAGCGCTGTCACTCTGTCGGCGTCGGAGGCGCTTGCCCTGGAGATGCGGTAGCTCGTCACGTCGGCAGCTTAGAACGTCACACCGACACTTCTTGACTTCCAGTTAACTGGAGGTATCAGGCTGGGTTCCGACAGCTGGGGAACGAACTGGAGGAACGAGATGAAAGCGGCCGCGTTCACGGAAGCCGGTGGTCCGGAGGTGCTCCGGGTCCTGGAGCTGGAGGAGCCGCACGCCGGGGCGGGGGAGATCCGGGTGCGGGTGAAGGCGGCGGGAGTGCAGCCCTACGACGCGGCCGTGCGCGCGGGATGGGAACCCGCGGGCCTCGAACTGCGTTGGCCGCGTGTCCCGGGCAACGAGTTCGCCGGGGTCGTCGACGAGGTCGGTTCCGGGGTTACCGGCCTCGTCGCCGGGGCCGAGGTGCTCGGCTTCACCGCGGTCCAGGCGTACGCCGAGTACATCGTGGTGCCCGCGGAGAACGTCACGCCGAAGCCGCCGGAGATGCCCTGGGAGGTCGCGGGCGGCTTCACGGCCGGGACGCAGACGGCGTACCTGGCGCTGGACGCGCTGCGGGTCGCCCGCGGTGAAACGCTGCTGGTCCACGGGGCGGCGGGCGCCGTGGGCACGGCCGCCGTCCAGCTCGCCGCGCTGCGCGGCGCGCGGGTGATCGGGACGGCGAGCGAGGCGAACCAGGACTACGTCCGTTCCCTCGGCGCCGAGGCGGTGGTCTACGGCGACGGCCTCGCCGACCGGGTGCGTGCCCTCGCGCCGTCCGGCGTCGACGCGGCGCTGGACGGGGCCGGCGGGATCGCCTTCGACCTCTCACTGGAGCTGGTCGGGGATCCGGACCGGGTGCTCACGCTCGTCGACCACGCGCGGGCGCAGGAGTCGGGGGCGCGAGTGGTCACCGGAACGCGGTCGGCCGAGCGGCTGGGGATGCTGGCGTCGTTGTACGCCAAGGGAGAGCTGCGTTTCCTGGTACGGCGGACGTATCCGTTCGGCGAAGCCGCGGAGGCGCATCGGGAGATCGAGACCGGGCATGGGCGGGGGAAGGTCGTGCTGATCTTCCCGTAGGGGGACGGTGGCGTGTCCTGCTCCGGTCAGGGGCAGGACACGCTGACGATCTTGACGGTCACCTTGGTCTTCGAGGACGGCGTCGAGAGGACGGAACGGTGCATTGTCACGCTGGTTCCGATGAAAGTGAGTGTTTCGGTGACCGTACCGGACTTGTCCCCGGTGATTTCGTAGGTCATCGAGCACATTCCGTGGCTCAGCATGGCTTCCGGGGTGCCTTTGTAGGTCACGGCGGGTTCGACGACCCAGACGCATCCGGCGGAACCGAAACATTGTTTGGAATGTGTCTTCGGCTCCAGGGTGAAATCGCCGGAGGTGAGCGGCGGCAGGCTGGTCGTCGTCGGCGCGACGTAGGCGGGCGAGGTCGCTTGCGTGGTGCTTTCGTAGGAGCCGTCCGCCAGAACCCAGCCGTTGACGCCTTGGCAGGGCGGTTTCAGATCCTTGCTCTTGCAGGGTGACGCGGTCGGCTGCGACGCGCCTGCGGGCTCGGCGCGTTCGTTGCCGAGCAGGACGAGGGCCAAGGTTGTCGAGAGAGTGGCCACGGCGATGACGGCGCCGAGAATCCAAGGCCAGCGTTTGGGCTTTGCCGGGTAGGCGGACGGTTCGGATGGGATGTACATGGCGCTCTCCCGCTTGGTGGTGGGACTTGCGGGTAGAACTCGTCTGATCCGTACGCGGTGTTACGTCGCCTCTGAACCGATAACACTCATCAGTGGGCGATGTGCGGGTTAGTGGTGACCTAAAATTACGAACACATGTTCGAAATATCGGCGTATTGTTGAGGGGTGTCCGAGACCTTCCTCCCTGAACTCCCGCAGGAGTTGTGGCGTGCCGGCAAGCTGGAGCTTGCGCATGGCGTGCTGCAGTTCTTGCAGGTGATGCGGGTGGCCTCCGCGGGGCTGGGGCAATTCCTGGCGGAGGTGGAGTCTCGCGGCGCGAAAGACTTGTATGGGTATGGGTCGACGGCGGCCTGGTTCGCTGATATGGCTGGGCTTTCTCGTGGTGAGGCGCAGTCGGTGGTGAAGCGGGCGATCGCTGTGAACCCGACCCGTGCCTTGGATGGCACCGAAGTCCCGGCGTTCGCGCCCACTACGGGCGCGGCCGCCGCCGAGGGTGTGATCGGGGACGAGCGGATCGATCAGGTGCTGGAGATCTTGGGGAGGATCCCGGCGGATACGTCGGCGGAGGATCGGGAGTGTGCGGAGAAGATCCTCGGTGACCTGGCTCGGGGCGCGGGGCCTCGGCAGTTGGTGGAGGCCGAGCTGAACCTGCTTGCCTGGCTCGACCCCGACGGCAACGAACCGAAGGAACCGGAGCCGAAGCAGCCGCGCCGCGAAATCACCCTGGAGCGCCGCAAGGACGGGTTCTGGAAACTGAACGGCCTGCTGGACGACGAACTCGGCGCCCGGACGGCGGCCGCGTTGGAGGCGTATGCGAAGCCTCGGCCGGTGGACGAGTTCGGTCAGGCGGATCCGCGCATGAAGTGCGAACGCCTGGGTGACGCGTGGGCCGAACTCCTCGACCTGGCGATCGCGTGCCCGGATCAGCCCGGCACCAGCGGATACCGGACGTTGGTGCACGTCACCATCGGTCTCGAAGAGTTGAAGACCGGGATCGGGAAAGCCTGCCTGGACTTCGTCGGGGAGATGACCGCCCGCGAGGCGCGGATGGCTGCCTGCGACTGCCTGATGCTCCCCGTCGTCCTCAACGCGGCCGGTGAGCCACTGGATGTGGGACGGCTGAGACGGTTCGTCACGCCGGGCCAGAGACGGGCGCTGAACATCCGGGACCGGGGCTGCGCGTTCCCGGGCTGTCATCGAAGACCCAAGAACTGTCACGCCCACCACATTCATCACTGGGCAGACGGCGGCCCTACCGATCTTCGGAACCTGGTGTTGCTCTGCGGCTTCCATCACAGCCTGATCCACCACGGAGACTGGCAAGTCCGAATGGCCGCCGACGGGCTACCGGAGTTCATTCCGCCCCAGTATTTGGACCCGCTACGAAGATCCCGGCGCATCACCCTCCACCGCGCCTGACCAACGCATGATCCGAGGCGCCCGCCGGCCACACCGGCGACGGGCCCCTCGCCATGCCCATCCTGCGGACAGCGCTGCGGCAAGGTGGCGGTTTGTGACGGGGGAGGATTTCGGCCGCTGAACGTCCGGATTCTTCCCCGCTCGGCTGTCGGAGGAGAGGCCTCGCCACTCACGAGGCTGGGAGGTGGCGCCGGCCGCGCTTGAAGAGGCGAGGGACGCTGCCACCGGTGCAGGGTCCTAGGAACCCCGCAGCTTCCGGATCACCCCGCGCACCAACAAAGGCGCCACGATCGCCACGAAGAGCACCAGTGCCGCCCAGCCTCCGAATCCACCGAAGCCGCCTTCGTCGTACGCCGCCGGCGAAGCCTCGCGCCAGTTCTTCGAGCCACCACCGGCGGATTCCTCGTCGGGGACCGCCGTCGCGGTCGCGGTCTTGTCGCCGCCGGCCGGACCCGCGCTGGGTCCGGCGGAAGCGCTGGGACCCGCGGCCCCCGGACCGGCCTTGGGTTTCCCGTCCGGGTTGATGATCCCGCCGGTCACCAGCGGGTCGGGCGGGCTGGCCGCGCCGGCGCCGAGGCTGCCGTGGAAGGTCGGGTTGGCGCAGTTGCCCGCGTTCAGCTGTTTCGCCGGTTGCCCGGTGAGCCGCGCGTTGGAGTTCATGATCTCCTGCGACAGGTTCGGCGGCAGCGGCGAGTAGCCGATCCGTGCCATGTTGACCTGGCCGTCGCAGGCGACGTGCTCCAGGAACGCGGTGATCGTGTCGGTCTTGCCCTGGTCGCCGTAGCCGCCGCGGCAGGTGTCACGACCGCTGGTGCACGGCATCATGACGTACGAGTACGCCGAGATCGGGTACGACTTCGCGTCGGTGTTCGTGTAGACCCGGTCCAGTTTCTGGCTCAGGTCCGGCCGCAGTTCCGCGTGCTTCAGCGCGGCCGCGATGTTCTCCGCGTAGGGCTGCGTGTACTGGCCCGCGCCGTTCTGCACCCACGCCGTCGGGACCTTGTACAGCTGGGCGTAGGCGAACTCGTCGTAGGCGATGGAGAACGGGATGCTGTCCGAGGCCACGGACTTCGCGATCTGGTCCGAGTCCGCGAGCAGCCGGTACCACTCGGCGTCCGGGCCCTGCCCGGGGAGCTGGATGGGGCGGACGCCCGAAGGCAGGTTCCCCATCCCGTTGCCGACGTTACGGGAGACGAACCGGTTGTACGCATCGGGCGCGGCGTGCGCGATGAAGTCGTAGAACAACGCCGTCGTGCCCGATTGCCCGGTCCGGCCGACCAGGGTGATGGGCTGATCCGGCAGGGCCTTGCCGCCGTTGGTCGCGGTGATGGCCGGATCGCTCCAGCGGGTGATGTCCCGGCTGAAGACGCGGCCGATCACCTCGCGGGTGAGATGCAGGTAGTCGACGCGCTTCCCGCCCTGGTCCTTCACGTTGTACATCACGGCGACGGCGCCGGCGACGTCCGGGACGTACTGGTAGCCGCGGGTCTGCGCGGAGATGCCACCGCCGCCGGCCGCGATGAGTGACGACACCTCGGCCTCGGTCCCGCCGAAGTCCACCGTCCGGTCGCCGTACTGGTTCACCCCCGCGGGCGAGTTGGTGGCCGAGTAGTTCACCGGGATACCGCGGGACGTCGCGCCGTTCTGCCAGTCGTTCATCGCCGGGCCGACGTAGCTGGACCCGGAGCCGGTGACCCTGGTGAGTGCCTCCGCGCCGGGGGTGATGACCAGCGACAGCAGCACCGGGAACCCGCCCAGCGCGGCCAGCTTGCGGATCATCCGAATCGCCCGTTCACGTAATCGAAGGTCCGCTCGTCCGACGGCGCGTTGAAGATCGTGTCCGTCGGGCCGTGCTCGATCACCCGGCCGGGTTCGTTCTCAGCCGCGAGGAAGAACGCGCAGTGGTCCGAAACACGTTGGGCCTGCTGCATGTTGTGCGTGACGATCACGATCGTCACCTCGTGGCCGATCTCGGCGATGGTCTGCTCGATCCGGCGGGTCGACGTCGGGTCGAGCGCGGAACAGGGCTCGTCCATCAACAGCACGTTCGGCTGCACGGCCAGCGACCGCGCGATGCAGAGCCGCTGCTGCTGCCCGCCGGACAGCGCGCCGCCGGGCGAGCTCAACCGGTCCCGGACCTCGCGCCACAGCCCGGCCCGCTCCAGGCTCTGTTCGACGAGCGCGTCCTTGTCGCCGCATTTGACGCCTGCCAGCTTCAGCCCGGCCAGGACGTTGTCGCGGATGGACATCGCCGGGAACGGGTTCGGCTTCTGGAACACCATGCCGATGCGCAGCCGGACCTGTTGCGGACGCGTCCCGTCGGCGTAGATGTCCTTGCCGTCCAGCAGGACCTCGCCGGTCAGCGAAGCCGACGGCACCAGCTCGTGCATGCGGTTGAGGATGCGCAGGAAGGTCGACTTGCCGCAGCCGGAGGGGCCGATGAGCGCGGTCACCTCCTTGGCGGGCATCCGCAGCGAAACCCCTTCGAGCACCAGGCGGTCACCGAACCAGGCACCGATCTCCCGCGATTCGAGGTCCGCGGCGCCGGGCGGCGGGCCACCGGTCAGCTCGACCAGCGGGCGCGCCGGACTGTCCACGTAGGACACTTCAGTGTCGGTCACCGGTTCTCCTGTGTCTTGACGGTGGTTCTCTTCGCCTTGCGCTTCGACCGGTCGCGGCCCACCACGCGGGCGATCGCGAACAGGCTGAAGATGAGCAGGATCAGCACGAGCGCGCCGACGTAGCCGCGCTGCTGGACGTTCTCCAGCGGCTGCTTGATGAAGCGGTAGATGAACAGCGGGATGCTCTCCTGCGGATCGGAGAACGGGTTGGCGTTCATCCCGAGCGCGCCGAACGACGTGAACAGCAGCGGCGCGGTCTCGCCCGCCACCCGCGCGATCCCGAGGATCACGGCGGTCGTCACCCCGGTGCGCGCGGTCGGCAGCACGACGGACCACACCGTGCGGGCGCGGCTCGCGCCGAGTGCCAGCGACGCCTCGCGCAAGCCGTCCGGGACGAGCCGGAGCACCACGTCCACCGTCCGCGTCACGGTCGGGAGCATGACCATCGTCAACGCGAACGTGGCCATCATGCCGTTGTAGCTGAACAAACCCACACCCGCTTGGATGCCGGGGATGATCAGGGCGGCGTACACGAACAGACCGGCCACAATGGACGGAAGGCCGCTCATCGCGTCGACCATGATCCGCACCGGACGCCGGAACCTCGACCTGGTCTCGTTCAGGAACACCGCGGTGAGCACGCCCAGCGGCACCACCAGGACCAGGGTCAGCGCGGTCTGCTCCAGGGTGCCGACGACGGCGTGCAGACCACCGGTCGCGGTCACCGGATCGGTCGGCGCGACCGCGGACATGTCGTGGGTGACGAAACCCCAGCGCAGGTACGGCGCGCCTTCGACGACGATGTAGATCAGCAGCGACAGCAACGGGGCGAGCAGGACCAGCGCGCCGGTGACGACGATGGTGGACACGAGCCGGTCCGACGCCGCGAGCCTGCCCAGCCTGTCGCGGGTGACCAGGTACAGCATCGTCAGGTAGAGCAGGTACGCGACGATCAGGTCGGCCAGCCAGCCGGGGGAGTCCAGCAGCAGGTGCATGACGAACCAGGTGAGCAGCGTGGCCGACACCGCGCAGCCGAGCGCCGCGAGCCGATCCTGCCTGGTGCTCTCGGACGGACGCCGTTTGACGAGCTTGCGGGGGGCGGGCGCGACAGGGGGAGTCAAGGTCGTGGTCACGCGTCCACCCCCGCGCCCGAACGGCTCTTGGAGATGATCACCGACGCGGTGAAGTTCGTCGCCAGGGTGAAGACGAACAGCACCAGGCCCGCCGCCATCAGACCGGACAGCGCGAGCCCGGACGCGCCGGAGTTGTTGGCGATGAACCCGGAGATCGTCGCGCCGCCGAACTGGAGGACGTGCTTCGTGATCTCCGGAACCTGGGGCAGCAGCAGGGAAACGGCGATCGTCTCACCGAGCGCGCGGCCGAGCCCGAGCATCGAACCGCCGATGATCCCGCCCCGTCCGAACGGCAGCATGACGGTTTTGACCATGCCCCAGCGCGTGCTGCCCAGCGCGAGCGCCGCTTCCTTCTCCCCGGGTGGCGTCTGCGCGAACACCTCGCGGATCACCGAGGTCGTGATCGGGAGGACCATCAGCGAGACCACCAGGCCCGCGATGAACATCGACTGGATGTACAGCGCGTTCTCCTTGGCCGAGAACGGCGGGAACCAGCCGAGGTTTTCGGTCAGCCACAAGGAGATCGGCACGATCTGCGGGCCGAGGAAGGCGAATCCCCACAGGCCGTAGAGCAGGCTCGGGATCGCGGCGAGCAGGTCGACCAGCCCGGTCAGGAACCCGCGGATCCTGCCGCTGGAGTACTCGGTGATGAACAGCGCGGCCAGGATGCTCAGCGGGACCGCGATCAGGACCGCGATCAGCGCGACCACGATCGTCCCGTAGAGCAGGCCGAGGACACCGAGCACACCCGAGGCGGGGTCGAACCGGATGGTGGTGAAGAACCCGAAACCGCTCGCGTCGAAGGCGGGACCGGACCGGTAGACGAGGAAGAAGCCGATGACCACGAGGATCGCCAGCATGGTCAGCCCGGCGCCGGTGGTGACCCGGCGGAACGCGCGGTCGGCCCGCGACAGGACTTCGGTGATCGCCCGCCGCACCGGGGCTCCCGGTGGGGACGGATCGGGCTGGGGTGGCGCGATGGTCACGAGCGGCCTTCCTTCGTGTTGGCGGGTAAAGGAGTTCAGGGCACGCGACGTCGCCCCTCGATGCGGCCAGTATGTGGTGCCCGTGGCCGGTGAAGGTGTCCACACGGGGAACGCCCGACGGGGCGTGTATGAATCAGTGCGCGCATACGGTCCTGGCCCGTTGACCCCGAACGGGTGACTCGGGGACGTTGGTCGCGTGAAATCTGGGGAGTCGTCCGTGTTCCTGGTCCGGGTGAGACGAGTCGGGATCGTGCTGCTCTGCGGGATGCTGGCGGTCGCCGGCGTATCCGTTCCCGCCGCGCAGGCGCAGCCGCCCGCCGATCCGCCGTACCGGCTCAAGACCGAACCCGCCGATCTTTCGGCGGTCCAGAACGGTGACCCGCTGCGGATCACGCTTTCCGGGCTGCCCAAGGGAGCGCGGGCGAAGCTCGTCATCTGCCCGAAAGACGTGCCAGACAATTTGATGAAGAAGGTCTACGTCCCGCCGTGGCCCAAGGACAGCATCTTGCTCACCCGGGTGACGTCCTACTGCCAGGACGAATTCGGGGACGAATTCGCGGGCAAGAACGCGGGCATGCAGTCGATGGAAAGGGTGCGGAGCAGCACGACCGGCGACATCGTCTTCGACACGACGATCCCGCGCGGGACTTTGCGGCCGCACGCCGTCGCCTGGGATCCGCTTTACACCACTTATGAGAAAGCGGTGAATCCCGGGGACAAATTCCCCAAGGTCCCGTGGGCGGACAATCCCGCGGTCGTCGATCCGGTGACCGGTGCGAAGACGAGACGGCAATTCTCCTTCACCTGCGACGAGAACAATCCGTGCAGCGTCACGATCCAGATCACCGCGCAGGACTCGGCGGGCAAGACCGTGACCTGGGTCGACGACTCGATCAAGTTCACCCCGTACCTGCCGGGCATCGGGGTCAAGGGCTGCCAGGGAATCGGCCGGAACACGCTCAACGCCAGCATGCCGGAACGGCTCGGGCGGACGGCGGTCGCGTGGAACCAGGCGTCGTGCGCCCCGACGAAGTCCGACCAGCCCACCAACATCGTGAGCGAGACCGAGGACACCGGGCTGACCGCGTTCGACAAGGGCGCCTCCGATCTCATGATCACCGGAAGCGGCAACGCGCTGGCCTCGCAGACCGTCCGGTCCAGGGAATACGTCCCCGTCGGCGTCAACGCGGCGGTGATCGCCGCGGTCGGCTGGTCGCCGACCGACGTCAACGACGAAGGGAACCCGCTCGGTGCGAAACTCACCGGCACGATGGCGTTCACCAACGCCGAGCTGGCGAACATGTTCACCAAGGGCGGGCAGAATCCCGACGCCGGCGGGCGGGGCGGCATCTTCAAGAACGGTTCGCCGTCGGTCGGCCGCAACGTCGCGCTCTCGGCCATCAAGGACGGGCAGCCCGCCGGGGTGGTCGCGGCGAACCGCCGGTCCGGATACAACGGGAGCGCCGATTTCTTCGGGGTGACCGGGGAGTCGGGAGCCGGGACGGTTCCGCTCGCCTTGAGCAAGCTCCTCGCCGCGAGCGCGCCGAACGACTGGGTCTTCCCCGCGCTCGGCGACGAGTATTTCCCCGGGCTGAGCGGGAAGTCGCCGGGGGTGATCGCCGATCTGAGCGTGCTCGACCCCGGTAAGTCGCAGGTGCACAACGTCGACGCGAAGACCGGTCAGCTGGCGGTGCGCAAAACCGTGGACAACGCCGTCGCCGGACGGGGGAACGATTGCGACGGCGGTTGTGTGAACTGGGTGGTCACCGATCTCGCGACGGCGACGATCAACCGCTGGACGCCGGTCGCGCTTCCGGACGCCAAGGGGAACTTCGTCGCGCCGACCGAGCAGAGCCTGCAGGCGGCGGTCGACGCGATGAAGCTCGGCCCCGACGGGACGGCCGAGACCGGCACCGTGGCCAAGGACGGCGCGTACCCGCTCACGTTCGTCGAGTACATGGCCGTCCCGGTCAACCCGTTGATCGACGCGAACTGCAAGCCATTGAAGGAAAAGCAGGACAGGCTGAAGTCGTTCGCCGGTCTCGCGGCGGGCTACGGACAGAGCCTGCTTCCTCCCGGGCTGGTGCGGTTGAGTCCCGGTCTGGCCGCCACCGCCTCCGAGCGGATCGCCAAGATCGGCACCGGCACCGTCGAGAAGGCCTGTGAGGAAAAGGAAGAGGCGAAGAACCCGCCGCCGCCGGGAGCGAACGGAGTCACACCTGCCGCCAACTCCTTGCCGAACAACCCTTCCGGTGGACCTGGTCCGGCCGCCGGGACACCGCCCGCCGCCGCCGTCGGGCCCGTTCCCGCGGTCGCCCCGACCCCGGAGAGCGTGGCGGCGGCGAAGAACCTCGCCGAGTCCATCACCATCCCGAAGTTCGCCGGTGCCGGTGCGCTCGGCGCCCTGATTCCCTTGGTGGCCTTGGTGATCCTGGCGACCCTTCCGTCCGCGACGGCGTATGTCGCGGCCGGGCGGCCGGTGCCTTCATGGCTGACCAGGGCGATGGCGGCGCTGATCGCGCTCCTGCGCCGGAAGCCGTCAGGCGGCGTGGCGTGAGCGTCGAGGCTGAAGAGAGACAGTTCCTGCGGTTCGGCCCCGGCTGGATCGGCGCGGTCGTGTTCGCCTGGCTGGTCACCACCCTGGTGGCGCTGGCGCTGGTCGTCTACGCGCTGGGCCCGATGCTGCAGTCGGGCGATCAGCGGAAGGCGCTGACCGAGATCCGGGGCGAGATCGGCGTGGCGCTGGGCGCGAGCCAGAGCCTGTTCGGGGCCGCGCCGCCCGCCAAACCGGTCGAGTTCGGCAAGCCGGTCGCCGTCCTGGAGATCCCCGCGCTCAAGGTGCAGCAGGTCGTCATCGAGGGCGCGTCGAGCGGCGAGACCGCGTCCGGGCCCGGTCATGTCCCGGGAACGGCCGGGCTCGGCCAGCCGGGCAACGCCGTGATCGCCGGCCGCAACGCCGGTTACGGCGGCCCGTTCGGCGCGCTCGGCACCTTGCGGCCGGGTGACGAGATCGTCGTCGCCACGACGCAGGGCAAGTCCGTCTATCGGGTGACCGAGGCGGCGACCAGGCCGCTGGACGAGGGCGCCGACTACGGCAAGACCCAGAACGACCGGCTGACCTTGGTGACCTCGGCGTCGTGGTGGCCGCTGGCTTCGGACGAGGCGACGGTGGTGACCGCGGCCCTGGAAGGCAGGCCGTTCAAACCGACCCTGCAGAACGGCCGGGCCGACGCGCAGGACGGCCGGACCGGCGACACCACCGCGTGGGCCGGTTTGGTGCTGGCCTTCGGCGGTTTCGTGGCGGCGGCGGCCGGGGCGACATTCCTTTATCGCCGGTGGCGTCCGGTTTCGACCTATGTCATCACCGGACCGGTGCTGCTCACGATGGGGGCGCTCGCGGCCTTGGCGCTTTGGCGATTGTTCCCGGCCTGGGCGTAATCCAGGATTTCGGTCTTTTCGGACTGAAATCCGTCTCACGTTGTGGATCTTCGCCTGCTCCAGACTTTGGTGGGTGGACTCGTCACCGATCGCTCTTTAGATTCTCCCCATTACACCCGGTCAGGGGTAATTCATTCGGGCAACCGAAGGGATTCTTGTGACGGGGCGTCACGCCGTCAGCGTGCTTTAGCCGGAGTGCGCTGTGTTGCTGCACAACAGGGAGAGTTCGATGAGCAGATTCAGCCGAGTGGTCACATGCTCGGTTCCGGTCGCGGTCGGCGCTTTGCTGCTGTCGACCGCGGTTTCCGGTGCCCAGCCGTCGGAGGAGGTGCGCACACAGGCCGGGATCTCCGCCCTGCAGAGCATCAAGAACAGCCTCACCCCGGCCGAGCGCAAGCAGTCGAGTCAGCTCGTCGTCGAAAAGCGCCTGCGCGCCGACAAGGGCCTCGCGGGCAAGCTGCCCGACTACCGGACCGGGCTGGGCGTCAGTGACGCCGGCACCGTCGCGGTGGACATCAAGGGTGCCGGGCAGTCCCTGGTGGACGCCGTCAAGGCGGCGGGCGGCAGCGTCCGTTACGCCTCTCCGGCCGGCGCGATCCGTGCCGACCTGCCGCTCGCCGCCGTCGACTCGATCGCCGGCCGCGGGGACGTCGCCGAGGTCAGGGCCGCTTCCCAGGCGATGACCTGGAACGAGTCCGCGCCGCAGGACCGGCGGCAGGCCGCCGCCAAGAAGACCGCCGCCGCGCTCCAGGTCGCCGAGGGCGACAAGGCGCACGGCAGCGACACCGCCCGCACGAAATACGGCGTCACCGGCGCCGGGCAGAAGGTCTGCGTGCTCTCGGACGGCGTCAAGTCGCTCCAGGCGTCCCAGACCGCCGGTGAGCTCCCCGCCGTCGACGTTCTCCCTGGTCAGGCGGGCAGCGGTGACGAAGGCACCGCGATGCTGGAGATCATCCACGACATGGCGCCCGGCGCCGCGCTCGGTTTCGCGACCGCCTTCACCAGCGAGCAGAGCTTCGCCGACAACATCCGCGCGCTCCGCACCACCGGCAAGTGCACGATCATCGTCGACGACGTGTCCTACTTCGACGAGTCGCCGTTCCAGGACGGCCCGGTCGCGCAGGCCGTCAACGACGTGACCGCGGCGGGCGTGCTCTACTTCTCCTCCGCCGGGAACTCGGGCAACCTGACCGACGGCACCAGCGGCTACTACGAGGGCGACTTCCGCGGCTCCACCAGCAAGATCTCCGGGATCACCGGGACGCCGCACGACTTCGACCCGAGCGGCACGACCCAGCTGTACAACGCGCTTTCGCCGAACTCCGTCGGCCGCTACGTCACGCTGTTCTGGTCCGACCCGTGGGGCAAGGCCACCAGCGACTACGACCTGTTCGTCCTGAACTCGTCCGGTTCGGTCGTCGCCTCCAGCGAGAACGCGCAGAACGGCACCCAGAACCCGTACGAGATCGCCCAGGTCCCGGCCAGCGGCTCGGGCTTCAAGGTCGCCGTCGTCAAGTACAGCGGCTCCGACCGGTTCATCGCGCTCAACGTGATCCGCGGCCGCTTCGTCACCTCCGGTTCGCTGAAAGCCTTCAGCACCAACGGTGTCACCGCCGGACACTCGGCAGCCGTCAACGCCTTCAGCGTCGCGGCCGCCCCGGCCGCCGGTGCCTTCGGCCGCGCGCTCGAGACCGGTGACCCGGCGAACCCGGCCGGTCCGTTCCCGGGCCTGTTCACCGCCGCCAGCAAGTGGGAGCGGTTCACCTCGGACGGTCGCCGTCACCAGTTCTACAACCCGGACGGTTCGGTGATCACCCCCGGCAACGTGTCCTCGACCGGTGGCGCGACGCGGAACAAGCCGGACATCACCGCGGCCGACGGCGTCGCGACCTCGGTGAGCGGTTTCCAGCCGTTCTTCGGCACCTCGGCCGCCGCGCCGAGCGCCGCCGCCATCGCCGCGCTGCTCAAGCAGGGCAAGCCCGCCGCGACCCAGGCGGAGATCCGGAACGCGCTGACGTCGACCGCGATCGACCTCGGCGCCCCGGGCTACGACCCGGTCACCGGGGCCGGGGTGATCATGACCGGCCCGGCGCTCGCCGCGCTGGGCGTCGCCTCCAAGTAGCGGTTCTCCGACGAGGAAACGGCCCGGTGCACGCGCACCGGGCCGTTTCTTTTCTCCGGGATTCAGGACTTGACGCAGGACAGGCCGTTCGGGCCCGACACGGTCAGGAAGCCGTACCGCTGGATCGTGGCGGCGAGCTTGCCGCCGCACAGCGGGCTGGCGGTCGAGGCCGAGTCACCGGCGTCGAAGCCCACGGCGCGCTTGGCCTGGTCGTAGCTGGGGGTGCGGGAGTCGACGACGTTGTAGACGCTGCGCGAGCCCAGGAACGCCGTGGTGAACGCCGGGGTGTAGTTGCCTGCCGAACCGGCGACCGGGGAGCCGTTGAAGCCGGCGCCGGTCAGCGGGTTGACGGTGAAGCCCGCGCGCTTGTCGGCGGTCACCGCGTTGCCCTGCGCGATCCACTGCGCGATGGAGAACGGCGCGATGGCGGTGGCGCGGTCGGCGGCCGGGATGGAGTTGCCGTCGTGCTCCTGGAACCGCTTGACGGTGACCGGCTTCGTGGTCGGGTCGAAGCCGAGGACGGTGCCGGTGAAGAAGCTCAGGGTGCCGGAACCGGTCTGCGGGAGGTAGACCTTGATGGCGGCGTTGGCGCCACCGACCTGGTTCCAGTTGGTGATGGAACCGTCGTAGATGCCGCGCAGCTGCGCCAGCGTCAGGGTCAGGCCCGCGCCCGAACCGGTGGCGGAGGACGACCAGGTGACACCGTCGGTGGCGAACGCGAAGAACTCGAAGCCGGCGGGGTCGGACGAGCTGCGGGCCGAGGACGACCGCGCGATGTCGATCTTGCCGTCGCCCGCTTCGGCGGAGGCCTTCAGCGCGGCCTTGCCCTGCGAGGAGCCGTTCGGGGCCGGGTTGCCCGCGTTGTAGACGACCTCGTCGGCGAACGGGTCGGCCGGGACGGTGAACGTCTGGCCGGCGGCCAGCAGCGGCGGCACGTTGACGTAGTTGTCGGGGTCGGTGTTCCAGCTCGCCTTCGCCGCCGCGCTGTTGGCGTTGGCCAGGATCGCGCCGGTGATGTCGACGGTGGTGTCCGAGCCCGCCGCGGCGATGACCTCTTCGAGGCCGTTGGCCGGGGCGACCGCGGAGGCGGTGCCGGTCAGGGTGAGGCAGGCACACGCGGCGATCGCGGTGGCGCCGAGAAACCGAGTGGTACGAGCACGCATCTTGTTTGCACTCTTTCTCTAGTCCCCAAGTCGTCACGGGATTCCGTGACTTGGCACAATCCTCGCTCCGCAACACTGTCCGGCGACGGTGCTTCGCCTTCCCGCCCGACGTCCTGATGGTTAATCTCCGGGGAACGCACTTTCCGTGATCACTCGTCACGGAGAACGATTCGGTGAATGTCCGCCGGAATCGCGACGGTATTTACGGCGCCAATCGGCTATGGTCTCGATCCCTTCGCCGACGGCCGCCTCGGTGGTGGCCGAACGGAACCGGTCGAGTCCGCGCTGCGCCTCGATGCGTCGTCCGTACGCATGAGTCGCGATCGCGACGATCCGGTCGTCCGTATGCAGCCGCCAGCGCCAGCGACCGCCGCTGAGATGGCTGAAATCGCTGGTCAGATCGGAAATGTTCGTACTGAGCCAGGCTATGGCGACAAGGCATTCCTCGGCTCGTGGATAGTCGGAAGGCGCGGAACCCAGCGACACGTTGTTGCCGCCGAGCAGTCGCCATCGGATGGTCTGTTCGCCGGTCTGGACCAGCTGGAAGCGTGGATTCTTCTTCACCGTTCCGCGCTCCGGCGATGGAGTGAACGGTGGGAATTCCCCCTGGGCACATCCGGTGAATCGCGCCGATGTGGTGAAGGGGTTACCGGTTTTCCTTAAGGCGCGACGGCCGCCGGGTGAACGTTTTGCCCCGGCGCGGGCGCGCTAGCCTGAACGGACGCGGGTAATCGGAAAACAATCACCGTGCCGGACCGCTCCGGCACGGTCTGCGAGGAGGATCGATGGGCAACGGCAGGACCGCGGTCGTCACCGGGGCGGGTTCCGGGCTCGGCAGGGAGATCTCCCGCGCGTTACTCGGCGCCGGTTATCGGGTCGCGCTCGCCGGACGCCGCGCGGACGCGCTGGCGGAGACCGCCGCCGGGGACGCGAAAGCGCTTCCCGTGCCCACTGACGTCGGAGATCCCGATTCCGTCGCCGCGTTGTTCGAAACGGTGCGCGCGGAGTGGGGACGGCTCGACCTCCTGGTGAACAACGCGGGCGTGTCGGTGGGCGGTACGGTCGACGAACTGTCCTTCGCGGACTGGAAACGCGTCGTCGACACCAACCTGACCGGGATGTTCCTGTGCGCGCAGCAGGCCGTGCGGCTGATGAAGGCGCAGGACCCGCGCGGCGGCCGGATCGTCAACAACGGCTCGATCTCCGCGCACGCCCCGCGGCCCGCGTCCGTCGCCTACACCGCGACGAAACACGCGGTCACCGGGCTGACGAAGTCGATCTCCCTCGACGGCCGGGCCTGGAATGTCGCTTGTGGACAGATCGACATCGGCAACGCGGCCACCGACATGACGCTGAAGATGGCCGACGGCATCCCGCAGGCGGACGGCAGCGTCAAGGCCGAGCCGACCTTCGACGCCCGGCACGTCGCGGACGCCGTGCTGTACATGGCCGGGCTGCCGTTGGACGCGAACGTGCAGTTCCTGACCGTCACGGCGACCGCGATGCCGTACATCGGACGCGGTTAGGGGCGCGGCGTGACCAGGGCGCGGTCAGGCGTGGGTCGGGGTGGTCGTGAGTGGTAAGTGTCGTTCTAACGCGACTTGCCACTCACGACCCGCTGTATCCGCCCCGCGTATGGGGCCGCTGCGTCCGCGATGTCCGCGATGTCCGTGAAGGCCTCCTTGAGGGACCCAGAGTCCCTCAAGGAGGCCTTCACGGACCAGGCGCGTGAAGACACGCGGGAAGCGCCGATCAGCGGCGGGGCAGGCGGCGAAGCGCCTTGAGGCTCAAGCTCAGGCTCCGCGCCCACAGCTTCGGCGGGATTCCCTTGCCCGGCCGGAGCGGCATCCCGCGCTGCACCGCGATCGCCTGGGCTTCGGTGTACTTGAGCAGCCCTTCGGCGCCGTTGCGCCGCCCGACGCCGGACTCCTTCATCCCGCCCATCGGCAGCCCCACGGTCCCGAAGGTCGCCGCGAAGCCCTCGTTGACGTTGACGGTCCCGGCCTTCAGCCGCGCCGCGACCTCCCAGCCCGCCCGGCCGTTGCGCGACCACACACTCGCGTTCAGCCCGAACTTCGTGTCGTTCGCGCGCTCGATCGCCTCGGTGACGTCGGTGTAGCCGTAGATCGACACGACCGGCCCGAAGGTCTCCTCGGCGAACAGCTTGACGTCCTCGGTGACGCCGGTGAGCACGGTCGGCTCGTAGAACAGCGGGCCGAGGTCGGGCCGGGCCTTGCCGCCGGTGAGCACCTTCGCGCCCTTCGACCGGGCGTCCTCGACGTGTGCCGACACCGTCGCCAGCTGGTCTTCCGAAGTCAGGGAACCCATCTGCGCCCGGTAATCGAGCGCGCCGCCGAGCCGCAGCGCGGCCGTCTTGGCGACGAAGGCCCGCGTGAACTCCTCGCGGATCGACTCGTGGACGTAGATCCGCTCGACCGAAACGCACAGCTGGCCCGCGGAGGAGAAGCACGCGGTCACCGCGCCCGCGGCGGTCTTGGCGACGTCGGCGTCGGGCAGCACGATCATCGGGTTCTTGCCGCCGAGTTCCAGCGAGTAGCTCGTGAGGCGCTCCGCCACCCGCGCGGCGAGACCCTTGCCGGTGGGCGTGGATCCGGTGAAGCACAGGTAGTCCGACTCTTCGACCAGCGCGTCGCCGATCCGCGAACCCCGGCCGAGCACGATCTGCCAGACGCCGGCGGGCAGCCCGGCCTCCTCGGCGAGTTCCTGCAGCCACAGCGCGGAGAGCGCGGTCTGGTTGTCCGGCTTCTGCACGACGGTGTTGCCCGCCGCGAGCGCGGGCAGGACGTCCATCGCGGTCAGCGCGAGGGGGTAGTTCCACGGCGAGATGATCCCGACGACGCCCTTGGGATGCCGGAGCTCGCCGACCTTCGTCAGCACCGGGATCAGCCCGGCGGCGCGGCGGGGCGAAAGGATCTTCGCGCTGTGCTTGCCGTAGTAGGAGGCCACGAGCGCGGTGGCGCTGACCTCGTCGAAGGCGTCCATGCGGGCTTTGCCCGCCTCGATCTGCACGAGGTCGAGCGCCTCTTCCTGCCGCTTCAGCACCAGGTCGTGCAGGCGGATCAGGATGCGCTGGCGGTCTTCGACCGGCCGGTCGGCCCACGAGCGCTGCGCTTCCCTCGCCTGGTCGAACACGGCGCGGACGTCGGCGTCGGTGGCCTGGGGGAGGGTCGCGATCGGCTCGCCGGTGAACGGGGCGCGCATCTGCACCGGCGCGGAGACAGTGGTGTTCTCGCCACCCACGACCCGCCGCACGAGCCGTTCCGCCCTCGCCAGGGCAGGGGCGCCGGGGACACCGCCGATGGTGGACGGTCCTTCGGCGTGGTGGCTCGCGTTCGCCGGTGTCGTGCTCGTCATGCCGTCTCCGTTCCATGTCGCGCGGAGCCGGAGGCGCCACGCAGAGCCCAGGTGTTACCGACGAGTACAGCATACTGCCGGTATGGAGACTGTCCCACAATGATATGAATAAGTTTCACATATTGCCGGGCGGCGGCGGATTGTCGCGGGACGGACGCAGGATGTCCTGCTGCTGCAGCGCGGATCCCGCGGGTGGTGTCGGCGGCGACGGCGGCTCGTAGGCCTGGGGCTGCGGCGGATAGTGCCGCTGGGGGACCGCGGGCGGGTAAGGGGTGAAGGCGACCGGATAAGGGGCTTGCCGGGGCGCCGCCGGTTCACGCCGGTTGGCCACGATCGCCAGCCCGATGGTGAGCAACGCCACGAGCCCGCCCGCGAGCAGGATCCAGAATCCGCTCCCGGTCCCGTAGCGCGAGACGAAGCGGCCGGTGTCCTGCCCGAAGCTCAGGCTCGCCGAGATGTCCATGCCGAGCATCCAGACGCCGATCGCGGTCCCCGCCCCGCCGGCGACCAGCAGCGTCCTCGACGCCGTCGCGGCGGGCGAGGTCGAACCGCGCCGGTACGAGGCGAAGCCCACCGCGGCCCCGGCGAACAGGGTCAGCGCGGCGGCGGACAGCGGGATGCCGTAGCGGGCGACGTGGGTCTTGTCGTAGAACTCCTTCTCCTCCGCCGACGGCTCGATGTCGAAACTCCGCGTCCAGCCGGTCTCGGCGAACTTCGACACCGGCTTGCCTTCGGAAAGCTGTTCGTACGTCGATTGCGGAAGAAAGGTCGCGACGAATACCAGCAGTCCGGCGAAAACCCCCATCATCGCGGCGAACAATCGGGGGAGCCGGGCGTCGGACGGCGGTCGCGGCGCCGCGACGGGGGTTTGTACGGGCTGCATTGCGCCGAACGGGCCATTTGTTTGGTACGGCTGCTGCTGCGGCGCGCTCATGATCGGCTCCTCCGCCGGTTTCGTTGTCCAGCAAGGAATTCCATCACGGATCGGCCGACGAGATAAGTGTCACCTGTGCTCTGGTCAACCGCTTTCGCGCGTGCTAAGCGGACTAGGCGGGGAATTTCGGCCAGGCGACGTTCGCCAATTCCCTGGCGATGTCACACGCATTTGGTGCCTGTACGGCGAGAAGAGCGTGCTCGACCTGGTTCCGGTTCGCGTCCGGACCCTCGACGTGGCCCGTCCGCACCGTGCAGCCACCGGAAATCTCTTGGACGAAGGACTCGCGCCCGCCCAGCGTCTCTTCTCGCACGCTCGCCGTGGCCTTCGGGCGCGGGCCGAGACCGAACTCCAGCCGGACGAGCCGGTCCGCCCCCTGCTCGCCCCAAAGGCACCGGTGCCGGGACAGGTCGCCCTTCCCGGAGACCGTCGTGCCCAGCCGGGTGGAGACCTCGTCGTCGGACCACAAGGCGGAGCAGGCGTCCAGGCGCGCCAGGGAGTTTTCGCGGTAGCCGAGATGCGCCGCCTGCTTGCCGGCCACGAGCGAGCGGACGGCGCCTTCCAGGGTTTTCGTCGCCGCGGTGAGCGACTCGGAAGCGCCTCCGGGCGAGGTGAAGAACGTGCCGACCCGGATCGAGGAGTCATCGGCGAAAACGAGGTGCAGGACGGGCTGGCCTTCGAGGTCCGTGCGGACCACCCGCAGTTCGCGGGCCAGGTCCTGCCAAGCGACCGGCGTGGCGCCTGCCAGGCGTTCCTTCGCCCGGTCCTCGGGGAAACCGAAGCTGATCAGCGCGTTCCCGGTCCGGAACGAGCAGGAGCCCATACTCGGTGACGGCCTGGACTCCAGCGGAAGCGCGTCGTCGAGATCGGGCAGGTCCAGCAGGTCGCAGAAGTTCACGGTCGTGGGGTCGCCGAGGGCTTCGCGTAGCGTCAACGGGGCCGAAGGCGGGGGCGCCGGAGTCGGTGGCGGCGCAGTCGTGCAGCCGGTCAGTACGAGAAAGGCCGCGGTCAGTACGGCGAACGCCGTCGCTCTCCCCATCGTCGAAGCCTACGGGGAAGCGTCCTCGTACAACATCACCGCGACACGTTTCCATTCGTCGAGCAACTGCCGTCGTCGTTTCGGATCGCCGCCGAGTTCGGCGTCGAGCGCGAGCCCCCGGGTGAGGTTCACGGTCAGCCAGAACAGGATCTCCGCGCGTTCTTTCGGCAGGTCCCCGGCGACCGCGGTGATGTGCTCCAGCGTCGAGCGGCCCAGCGCCTTGTCGACCGGGCGGATCGCCGCGCGGAGTTCGGGGTCGGTGCGCGCCGCGACCCACAGTTCCGTGGCGGCCGTGGACAGCGTGCCCGAATAGCCCTCCCACAGCAGGTCGATCGCCGCCGCGACCCCCGACGCGCCGCCGGGGAGTTCCGTGATCGACGTCGCGAGCCGCCCGCGCAGCTTTTCCGTCAGGTGTTCGACGGCGGCCGCCATGAGTTCCGCCTTCGCGGAGAAGTGGTGCTGCACGGCGCCTTTGGAGACCCCGGCGCGGGCGCAGATCTCCTGCACCGACGTGCGCGCGTACCCGAGGTCGACCAGGCAGTCGATGGTCGCGTCGAGCAGGGCGGTGCGGGTCTGCTCACGCCGTTCGGCCTGGGTGCGGTGGGTCCTGCCGATCACGCTCACGGACCTGACCCCCTTTACGTGCAGCTCGGTACGGATGTACATTCCGAATGGAACTTACATCCTAAGCGTCATGTTTTCCAGGTCCGATCAGGAGGCGTAGGCCGTGCCGTTGCAGATCCAGAAGAGCTCGTGGAGCACGACGGAGCTCGAAGACCTCCGGGACCTCGCCCGGACCTTCTGCCAGAAGGAACTCGCGCCGAACCAGGAGCGCTGGGCGGCCGAGAAGAAGGTCGACCGCGAGCTGTGGACGAAGGCGGGCGAGGTCGGCCTGCTGGCACTGTCCATCCCGGAGGAGTACGGCGGTGGCGGCGGCACGTTCGCCCACGAGGCGGTGCTCTACGAAGAGCAGGCCCGCTCCGGAGACAGCGCCTGGGGCGTCACCGTCCACAATGGAATCGTCGCGCACTACATCCTCGAGTACGCCAACGAAGAACAGAAGAAGGCGTGGCTGCCGAAGTTCGCCTCCGGCGAGATGGTCGGCGCCGTCGCGATGACCGAGCCCGGTACGGGTTCGGACCTGCAGAACATCAAGACCCGTGCGGTGCGCGACGGCGACCACTACGTGATCAACGGCGCGAAGACGTTCATCACCAACGGTTTCCACGCCGACCTCGTCGTCGTCGCGGTGAAGACCGATCCGGACGCGGGCGCGCAGGGCGTCTCGCTGATCGCCGTCGAGACCGACACCCCGGGCTTCAGCCGCGGCCGCGTCCTCGACAAGATCGGGCTCAAGGGCCAGGACACCGCGGAGCTGAACTTCGACGACGTCCGCGTGCCCGCCGCCAACCTCCTCGGTGACCAGGAAGGCCTCGGCTTCATCCAGCTCATGCAGCAGCTGCCGCAGGAACGGCTGATCATCGCCGTCACCGCGGTCGCCGGCATGGAGGCCGCGATCGACCAGACCATCGCCTACACCAAGGACCGCCAGGCGTTCGGCCGTCCGATCTACCACTTCCAGAACACGAAGTTCAAGCTCGCCGAGGCCGCCACCGAGGCCGCGGTGTCGCGCGCGTACCTCGACCAGTGCATCGAACGGCACCTGCGCAAGGAACTCGACGTGCAGGGCGCGGCCATGGCGAAGCTGTGGACCACCGAACGGGTCAACAAGGTCGTCGACGACTGCCTGCAGCTCTTCGGCGGCTACGGCTACATGACCGAGTACCCGATCGCGCGCGCGTGGGCCGACATCCGGATCTCGCGGATCTTCGGCGGCACCAGCGAGATCATGAAGGAAATCATCTCCCGCACGCTGTGAAACCGTTGCCGTATCAGGAAAGGACGTGGCGATGAAGGCTGGGCCGCTGAGCGGGCTCAAGGTCGTCGAACTGGCCGGGCTCGCCCCGGCGCCGTTCGCCTGCACGATCCTCGCCGATCTCGGCGCGGAGGTCGTCCGGATCGACCGGGCGACACCGGGCAACGACGTCATCGGCTTCCCGAACGACCCCCTCGCCCGGGGCAGGCGGTCGATCGGGATCAACACCAAGACCCCCGAAGGGGTCGAACTGGTGCTGAAACTCGCCGAGGGCGCCGACGTGCTCATCGAAGGTTTCCGCCCCGGCGTCGCCGAGCGGATGGGCATCGGACCGGACCAGGTCCACGCCCGGAACCCTCGGCTGGTCTACGGCCGGATGACCGGCTACGGCCAGGAAGGCCCGCTGGCGACCGTCGCCGGGCACGACATCAACTACATCGGCATCTCCGGCGCGCTCGAACCCATCGGGCACGCCGGGCAGCGGCCGGTGGTGCCGCTCAACCTCGTCGGCGACTTCGGCGGCGGTGGCCTCCTGCTCGCGATGGGCGTGCTGGCGGCGCTGTACGAACGCACGTCGTCGGGCAAGGGACAGGTGGTCGACGCGTCCATGGTGGACGGCGCGGCCCTGCTGACCACCAGCCTGCACGGGATGCTGGACTCCGGGCTGTGGCCCGGCGGGCGCGGCGAGAACATGCTCGACGGCGGCGCGCCGTTCTACGACACCTACGAGACCGCCGACGGCAAGTACGTCGCCATCGGCGCGATCGAGATGCGGTTCTGGGGCGACCTGGTGAAGGTGCTCGGCCTCGATCCCGAGAAGACGCCGGTCCACGTCGACAAGAACGAGTGGCCGAAGCTGCGCGAGATCGTCGCCGAGGCCGTCGCGAAGCACACCCGTGACGAACTGGTCGCGAAGGCCGAGGGCACCGACGCGTGCCTGACGGCGGTGCTTTCGCCGCGTGAGGCGCCGTCGCATCCGCACAACGTCGCGCGGGGGACGTTCGTCGACGTCGGGGGCATGATGCAGCCCGCGCCGGCGCCGAGGTTCGACCGCACGCCGCCGGAGACGCCGGAACCGCCGCGGCCCAAGGGCGGCGACACCGCCGACGTCCTCACCGAACTCGGAGTGGACGCCGACGGGATCGAGCGGCTCAAGGCCGCGGGAGCGATCGTTTAAGGACGTTCCGGGCCGGGGTCCAGATCGGACCGCAGCATCGAATAGAGGATGTGGTCGCGCCAGGCCCCGTCCCGGAACCCGTAGCCGCGTAGCACGCCTTCCCTGCTGAAGCCCGCCTTCGCCAGGGAGCGCTGCTCGGCGGTGTTGCCCGCTTCCGTCGACGCCTCGACCCGGTTCATCTGCGTGTGCGCGAAGAGGTAGCGGACCAGCTGTCGCTGGGCCTCGGTGCCGTAGCCGTGCCCGCGGGCCTCGGGGATGAGCACGAGGCCCGCGTTCCAGCAGTACGACGTCGACCCGGTCCTGGTCTTGTGCCACGAGACGAAACCGAGCCGCTGCCCGTCGAGCTCGATCATCAGCATCCCGTTGTCCGCCGCGAGCATGCCGGTCTCGGTCCAGCGGCGGCGCAGGAAGTGCGGGTCGTGCCAGCCGTGCCACTCGAACGCGCCCGCCGCCCGCGGATCGTTCGTGAGCGCTTCGAGCATCGGCAGGTCTTCTTCGGACACCGGTCTGAGTGAGACTCCGGTTTCGTTCATCCTCAGAGGCTAGGGCTGATGGCCACCGAAGCTGCCGTGACGCCCCGCGCCCTCACTGAACCGGCCGGCGCCCGCGACGGCCTCTTCGGCGAGCCCTCCGCCGATCAGGGCGTTCGAGAACTCGGCCCGCATCGCCTCTTCCTCGGTGAGCCCGTACTGGCCGTACGCCGAGTTCCGGTCCGCGCGCAGGCAGGCTTGCGGGAACGCGGCCAGATCAAGCGCCAGGGCCTGCGCGGCCGCCAGTGCCTCGCCGTCGGGGACGACCCGGTTCGCGAGCCCGATGGCGAGCGCCTCGCCGGCGTCGACCGGGCGGCCGGTGAGGATCAGGTCCATCGCCCGCGAATGCCCGATCAGCCGGGGGAGGCGCACCGTGCCGCCGTCGATCAGCGGGACACCCCAGCGGCGGCAGAAGACGCCGAACACGGCCGTGCTGTCGGCGACCCGCAGATCGCACCACAGCGCCAGCTCCAGACCGCCCGCTACGGCGTGCCCGCGGACCGCGGCGATCACCGGCTTCGACAGCGTCATCCGCGTCGGCCCCATCGGCCCGTCACCCGATGGAGCGAGGGCGTTCGCGCGGTCGGTCCCGACGGCCTTCAGGTCGGCTCCGGCGCAGAACGCGTCACCCGAACCGGTGAGGACGGCGACGGCGGCCTCCTCGTCGGCCTCGAAGGCGCGGAACGCGTCCGCCAGCGCGGCCGCGGTCGGCCCGTCCACCGCGTTGCGGGCTTCCGGCCGGTTCAGCGTGATCGTCGTCACCGGTCCTTCCCGGTGGACGAGAACGTTTTCTCGCATCGATCGCTCCCTCGGGGAAACCTGGTGGGCAACGGGGCCTGATTTTCCTTAAAGTGGTGACAAAGTCCGCAGTGCGCGCGGAGTCATCGTCTGGACACTACGGTGTGATGGGATGGAGCCATGTCGCCCGGCTTGAAGAAATTCCTCGTGATCGCTGTCGTCGCGCTCGTGCTCTTCTTTCTGATCAGCAGGCCGACCCAGTCCGCCGACGCCGTCCACACCGCGCTCGGCTGGCTCCGGTCCGGCGCCGAAGCCATCGTGACGTTCGTCCGGAGCCTCTTCTCCTGACCTTGCCGCCACGTCCACCGGTGTCCCTGGTGACGCCGGCGGTCACTGTGCGCATCCACCTGCGGATATGACTCAGCGTAACCCGTCTCGGATTTCGGTCGGACGACTCGACCATCCGGGTGGATTGCCCCCGAAAACCCGCTGGTCGACGAATTCGTGCCCTGGAAGCTCTGGCGGAAAAGACCTCCGCGCCCCTACGGTGCTCACATTGCGTGATCGGTTGGTCCTCCAGGCGCCGGAGCCGGCCTCCTGGGCGAGGAGTTTCCGCAGGTGCAAGCCCCAAGTCAGCGGGAACTTCCAGCCGGGCAAGTAAGTCAGGACTTGTCAGTCGGGGAATCATGAGGAGGCAGGGATGACCGGAGATCCCGGAGTCGATGCGTTGATCCGGCAGTGGGCGGCCGAGCGTGAGCAAACCCCCGAAGAGCAGGAGACGGACAGGATCGCGTCCGCGTGGCTCGCCGACGCACCCCGTCAGGCTCCCGGTATCCCGGGTCAGCGTCAGCAGTCCGGCCAGGCGCGCTGGGCGCCGGTCGAGGCCGCCGACCCCGGCTACCTCGACGCCATGAGCAGCCGTCTTCCCGACGTCCCGCGTGACCTGCTCGTCGCCGCCGCGGGCTGGTGGCAGATGGTCGGCGGCGTCGCCGAGGCCGAAGCCTGGTGGGACGCCGGCATCAGCCCGCTCGACCAGCGTGCTCTCGACTACCGCGCGGCCGGGCTCTCGCCGTCCGACCTGAGCCGCCGTCTCGGCCCGATGACCGTCTTGCAGCACCTTCGCCGCGGCAGCGCCCCGGCCTGGTGCGTCGCGCGGCTGGCGAGGCAGCAGAAGTCCGCCTGATGGGAACTTCTCGCACGCGCGGGTGAACCGGCGTGGCAAGGGCGATCTCGGCTACCGCGTAACGCTAACCTGCGCGGGCTCGTTGTTCGAGCATCGGTCGTGATCGCCGCCCACGCTGGAGGACCCGCTTCGTGCGCACCACCCCGGAAGACGACGAGCTCGTCGAAGACCCGGCCACGCCCGCTCCGCGACGTCGCGGGGTGGGTGCCGCCGTACTCGGCAGGCTGGTGATCGTGCTGGCCGTGCTCGGCCTCGCCGGGGGCGGGATCTGGCTGGTGACCAAGGCGTCCGCGCCGGTCGCGAGCCCCACGACGATGGAGATCCCGGCGCTGCAGGTCAAGGCGGCGGACGTCAAACCCGGCTCGGTCGCCCCGGTGAACGCCACCCTCGCGGGCGGCGGCACCCAGCAGACCACGCCACAGCAGGCGCAGCCGAAACCCGGCAAGGACCCTCTGGCCGCCTGGTCCGAGCGGGCGGCGCAGGCCACCAACATCCCGGCCAGGGCCCTGCTCGCCTACGGTAACGCCGAGCTGGCGATGCGCCAGATGCAGCCGAACTGCAAGATCTCGTGGGCCACCCTGGCGGGGATCGGCCGGATCGAGTCGAACCACGGCCAGTACGGCGGCGCAGTCCTCGGCCAGGACGGACGGCCCTCGAAGCCCATCATCGGCGTCCCGCTCGACGGGTCGCCCGGGGTGAAGGCCATCGGCGACACCGACGGCGGCCAGTTCGACGGCGACCCGGCCGTCGACCGCGCGGTCGGCCCGATGCAGTTCATCCCCAGCACCTGGCGCCGGTACGCCGCCGACGGCAACCGCGACGGCGTCGGCGACCCGCAGCAGATCGACGACGCGTCCCTGGCGGCGGCGCGCTACCTGTGCGTGAACAACCGCGACATGTCGGCCGCCTCGGGCTGGTGGCAGGGGATCCTGTCGTACAACAACTCGACCGAGTACGCGCAGAAGGTCTTCGGGCTTGCGGACGACTACGCGAAGGCCGTCGCGACCGCCAAGTGACTTCGGGCGCGTGTGATGGCTCCCGGATGTGTCATGAAAGGGTCGTTCAGGACATTTTTCGTCCTGAACGACCCTTTCATGACATGCGGGGGAAGCTCCACCGTCGCTCCCGGAGCGGCCGGGACCAAGGTCCCGACCGGCCCGGTCGCCGAACTTTCGCCGCGCGCCCAGTGCTAGCGTCGATGCGTGCCCGCATCGTCCGTCACCCTGCGCCGTCTCGGCATCGCCGGCGTCTGCCTGGTGAGCCTGGCGCTGTGCTGCGGGCTGGCCTGGTGGCAGTGGGAACGGTTCTCCTCGGCCAGCGGGACCTTCCAGAATCTCGGGTACGTCCTGCAGTGGCCGCTGTTCGGGCTGTTCCCCGCGTTCATGTTCTGGCGCATCCGCAAACTCCGCCGCCGCGCCGCCGAGGCCGACGCCCAGGAGATCACGGCCGAGACCGCCGTCCCCGAGGTGCCGGCTCCCCGGCTGCGGCGCGCCCCGGCACCGCAGCCGCCCGAGGACGACGAGCTCGCCGCCTACAACCGGTACCTGCGCGAACTCAACGCCCGCGACAAGTAGTCCCCAGAGAGGTTCGAGACCCTATGACCACCCGAACTGACGACGCCGCCCCGGCCCGCCCGGTCTCGCTGGGCGGACCGCTGATCCGGTTCCGCGTCGCGGCGTACGCCACCGGTGTGGCCCTGCTCGGGCTGGTCGTCGAGATGCTGCTGCAGTACGTCTTCCGCGTGGAACTTCCCCAGTTCGTCAAGATGATCCCCATGGTCCACGGCGGGCTCTACCTGATCTACCTGCTGCTCGCGGTCGACCTCGCGATCAAGGCCCGCTGGTCGATGAAGGGCACCCTTCTCGTGCTGATCGCCGGGTGTGTCCCGTTCTTCTCGTTCGTGATGGAGCGCAAGGTCACGCACAAGGTCCACGCGGGCGCGAAGCTCTAAGCGCGACGCCGGAAGGTCGTGGCCACCAGGAACGACAACGCCGTCACCACGGCGGCCGCGGTGAACGCCGCGGTCATCCCGTCGACGGTGGTCTCCGCGGGGCTCCCCGACGGCGTCCGCGTCACCGTGCCGAACACGGTGATCAGGATGGCCAGCCCCAGTGTCGCCCCGACCTGCTGCAACGTCTGCAGCGCGCCGCCCGCGGCACCCGCGTCGTCGGTGGGCACCGTCGCCATGATGATCACGCTCAGCGGGGAGAACGCCAGTCCCGCGCCGATCCCCATCAGCAGCATCGGCCCGAGCAGATGCGAGAAGTACCCGCTGTCCGTGGTGAGCGTGGTCAGCCAGGCGACCCCGCCGGTCATCAGCGCGGTCCCGGTCAGGGCGAGCGGTTTCGGCCCGAAGCGGGGGAGCAGCTTCGGGATCAGCCTGCTGAGCCCGAACATGCAGACCGCCATCGGCAGGAACGCGAAACCGGTCTCCAGCGCGGCGAATCCCACGATGTCCTGCAGGAACTGGGTCAGGAAGAAGAACATCGACATCATCGCCATCGGCCCGAGGAAGAAGTTGACGTAGGCCGCCGCCCGGTCGCGTTCGGCGAACAGGCGCAACGGGATCAACGGCTCGCTCACCCTGCGCTCGATGGTGACGAACGCGGTCAGCAGCGCCAGACCGGCGGCGAGGGCGCCGAGGGTGATCGTGTCGCCCCAGCCGTCGGAGGCGGCGTGGGTGAAGGCGAACACGAGCGAGCCGACGCCGAAGGTGCCGGTGACCGCGCCGGGCAGGTCCAGCCGGGCGCGACGGCGCGGCGGATCGGCGACGTACCTCGGGGTGAGCAGGACGATCGCGAGCCCGAACGGGACGTTGATGTACAGCGCCGCGCGCCAGGAGATCCATTCGGTCAGCAGCCCGCCGAGCAGCAGGCCGATCGCGAAACCGCCGCTGGACATCGCCGAGAACAGCGCCAGCGCGCGCACCCTGGCCTTGGCCTCGGTGAACGTGCTGGTGATCAGGGCCAAGGTGCTCGGACCGGCGAGTGCGGCGCCGACACCTTGCGCGACGCGGGCCGCGATCAGCGTCTCCGCCGAGCCCGCGAGGCCGCCGAGCAGGGAAGCGGCGGTGAAGACCGCCGCGCCGACGACGAACATCCGGCGTCGGCCGAACAGGTCGCCCGCCCGTCCTCCGAGCAGCAGCAAACCGCCGAAGACGAGGCTGTACGCCGTCATCACCCAGGACAGGCCGGTGTCGCTGAAGCCGAGATCGGACTGGATGCGGGGGAGCGCGACGTTCATCACCGTCGCGTCGAGGATGAGCATGAGCTGGCAGGTCAGGACGATCGGGAGGACCAGCCGGTGTGGAGGTGGTGGGGCCGCGGCCGTCTCCGGCCTAGGCTCGGCACGCAGGGTTCGTTCGGTCAAGGAATACTCCAAAGACGTAACGAGATGAAGCGGAGAGACTCTCCGCTTGAGGTCGTGAGCGATGATATGGAGAGACTCTCCGCTTACGCAAGTGAATTCGGAGAACGTCTCCGTTTTCGTCGCCCGAGGAGGTGCAGATGGTCACGGCCGATCCGGCCCGCCCCATGCGTGCGGACGCGCGGCGCAACTACGAGCGCATCGTGGCCGTGGCGAAGGAGGCGTTCACCGCCGACGGCGTGGACGTGCCCGCCGACGACATCGCCAAACGCGCCGGAGTCGGCGCGGGCACGTTGTACCGGCACTTCCCGACGCGCGACAAGCTGATCGAGGCCGTCTACCGCGACGAGATCGACGGACTGGCGCAGCAGGCCTACGACCTGCTCGAAGAGCTGCCGCCCGGGGAGGCCCTCGAAACGTGGCTGGCGACGCACGTCGTCTACGTGGTCGAGAAGCACGGGCTCGCGATGACGCTGAAGGCGTCCGTCGACGCCGGCTCCGAGGTCTTCGGCTGGTGCCAGTCACGGCTGCGGGCCGCGTCCGACACGATCGTGAAGGCGGCTCAGGACGAAGGCGTGATCCGGGCCGACGTCACCGGCACCGACATCCTGCGGCTGGGGCACGGGCTGGGTTCGGCCGCGAGCAAGGCGTCGGGGGAAGACACGAAGCGGCTCCTGGCGATCGTGCTGGACGGCCTCCGAGTGTCATGAAAGGGTCGTTCCTGACGAAAAACGTCAGGAACGACCCTTTCATGACATTTGAGCGTGGGGTCAGGAGCCGATCCCGGTCAGGGACCGGACCTCCATCTCCGCGTGCTTGACCGGATCGGCCTTCGACCGGCCGACGAAGGTGCCCACGAACCCGCACAGGAACGAGAACGGGATCGACACCAGGCCCGGGTTCTTCAGCGGGAACCAGTGGAAGTCGACGCTCTTGACGATCGAGTCCGCGGCCCCGGACATCACCGGCGAGAAGAACACGAGCACCAGGCTCGCGATCAGCCCGCCGTAGATGCCCCACAGCGTGCCGGTGGTGTTGAAGCGCTTCCAGAACAGGGAGTACAGCAGCGTCGAGAGGTTCGCCGACGCCGCGACCGCGAACGCCAGCGCCACCAGGAACGCGATGTTCTGCCCGTTCGCGAGGATGCCGCCCACGATCGCGAGCGCCCCGACGGCGACCGCCGTCAGCCGGGCGACCCGGACCTCCGAGGCCGGTTCCGCCTTGCCGCGTTTGAAGATGTTGGCGTAGACGTCGTGCGCGAACGAGGCCGAAGCGGTGATCGTCAGCCCGGCGACGACGGCGAGGATGGTCGCGAACGCCACCGCCGAGACGATGCCGAGCAGCAGGGTGCCGCCGATGTTCAACGCGAGCAGCGGCGCCGCCGAGTTCTCCCCGCCCGGCGCGTTCTTGATCGTCTCCGGGCCGACCAGCGCGGCCGCGCCGAAGCCGATGACCAGGGTGCAGAGATAGAAGACGGTCATGCACGCGGTCGCCCACACCACCGAACGCCGCGCCTCGCGCGAGTTCGGCACCGTGTAGAAGCGCATCAGCACGTGCGGGAGCGCGGCTGCGCCGAGGACCAGTGCGAGTGCCAGCGAGACGAAGTCGAGTTTGGTGACCTCGCTCTTGCCGTACGAGCCGCCCGGCTCCAGCAGTTCGTCGCCGAGCGGGCTGTTGTCGGCGGCGGCCGAGAGCAGGTTCGAGAAACTGAAACCGAACTTGCCGAACAGGAACACGGTGATCAGCGCGCCGGTCAGCAGCAGGATGGTCGCCTTGATGATCTGCACCCACGTGGTGCCCTTCATCCCGCCGACCAGCACGTACAGCACCATGACGACGCCGACGACGCCGATCACCAGCGCCTGGCCGATGCCGCCGTGGATGTCCAGCAGCAGGGCCACCAGACCGCCGGCGCCCGCCATCTGCGCGAGCATGTAGAAGAAGGAGATCACCAGGGTCGACGTCGCGGCCGCGGCGCGGACCGGGCGCTGCTTCATCCGGAAGCTCAGCACGTCGCCCATGGTGAACCGGCCGGTGTTGCGCAGCAGTTCGGCGATCAGCAGCAGGTCCACCATCCAGGCGACGAGGAACCCGATCGAGTACAGGAAGCCGTCGTAGCCGTGGATCGCGATCGCTCCGGCGATACCGAGGAACGACGCCGCCGAGAGGAAGTCACCCGAAAGCGCGATTCCGTTCTGGCGTCCGGTGAAGGCGCTTCCCGCCGCGTAGTAGTCCGAAGTGGACGAATTGCGCGTACTGGCGCGATACACCACATAGAGGGTGATCGCGACGAACAGCGCGAACACCGCGATGTTCAGGACCGGGTTGTTGTCGGGGATGCTCATCGCTCACCCGCCCCGACCGAGGCGCGCAACTGTTCGACCTTGGGGTCGAGCCGTTTCCGGGCGAAGCGGAGATAGGCGATCGTGATCAGGATCGTGCTGGCGAACTGGCCGAGGCCGAGCAGGATGCCGACGTTGACCTCGCCCCACACCCGGCGGCTCATGAAGTCGTGGGCGTAGGCCGCCAGCAGCACGAACGTCATGTACCAGGTGAAGAACAGCAGGCTCATCGGGAACACGAACCGCCGGAAGGTCTTGCGCAGCGAGACGAATTCCTTGCCGTGCTGGATCCGGTCGAAGTCCGGGCCGGTGTTGCGCGGTTGCGGGGGAGCGGGCTGGCGCTCGCGGACGAACAACGCGGGCATCTGCCCGGTGTCTTCCAGGGCGTTGCTCGCCGCGTAAGGACGCGCGACGTCGGGCATGGGTTCCTCCGGGGCTTGCTTGCATCCGTGGCGCGGTACGGGAGCGCACATACTAACTACGGCTTCACGCGCTCTGAATAGGCGACCCCGCTTCCACGACAGTGGGAGCCGGTATTCGCTTTCGCCTCGGAATAGTGTTCCCGGAATTCGTTTCGGCCGAAATGATCCGGCTTTCTCACTCGTAATAGTGAGGCGGATTGTCACGCGGGGTCGTCGCCCGATCGGCCCACTGCGGCAAACGATGGACCATGACCACGCTGCGTCCCTCGTTTCGGTGACAGATCGTAGTTTCGCTTCCCGGCGCCGGCGCGCTTCGATACGGTGCCCGCCATCCCGGACCGGGGAAGATCCCCCGGTTCACCGGGTGTCCTGAAAGAAATCACCGTGTCGGGCGACAACCTGACGTCTCGAACGGCAAGGCCACAACATCGGGCACATATTTGGGCTTGACCCACCCGTTGGGGGCACGGACAGTAGTTCGACCGGGCGACGTGGCTACCGTACGTAGGCTGATCGGGTGATGAGGGCACCCTGTGTATCGGCGCAACTTGTAACCGGAATTCCCTCGTTTGTGACGCGAAGACGGATTTCGGGCCTTGTACGTCGTTCGGGTGCGCACTTTTCCCAGGTCAGCGCCCGTGCACCGAACAGAATTGACGGCACCCGGATTGGTGTACGATTCTTTGGCCCGGCTGACCAGCAGTGATCGATTGGCAAAGAAAAGTTGATCTCGATGACCTTGCACTTCGCAGGTTGCGACCTGCATGTGCAGGTGCACGACCTTCCGACGCGGACCGTTGTTCCTGGGGACACACGGATCGCCGGACCAGGTCCCTCGCGTCGCGATCGATCACGTGATCAGACCGGGGCCGAGTTCTCCGCAGGCAGGTACCTCGCGGGAACGGACGCCTCAGACCGTGCCAGGACGCCGGACAGGGAGTCACCTACGTGACCGTTGCAGGAGAAGGCCAAGTGCCGGTCGGGGAGCTGCTGGGACGCACTCCCCGGCCATCTCGATGGGCCACCGGCTGGCGTGCGCTCGTGCGCTGGCGGGACTGGAGCCTGCCGGTGAAGCTGTCGGCGGTGACGCTGGTGCCGATCCTCATCGCGCTCGCGCTGGGCATCGCCACCATCGCCGGCCAGGTCGGCCGTTCCGACGACTACCAGCGGCTGGACCGGCTCGTCGCGCTGAGCGGGCAGATCCGCACCCTCGCCGACGGGCTCGGCCGCGAACGCACCCAGTCCGCCGCCGGGCTGACCGCGGGCACCGTCGGCGGGACCCTCGAACTCGGCTCGGCCCGCGCCGACGTCGACACCGCCATCCCGCTGTACGGGGCCGCCGCGTCCAGGGCCGTCGAGAACGAACCGTCGCTCCGCCAGGCGCGGGACGCCGCGGCGACCCAGCTGGACAAGCTGGCCGGCATCCGGCAGCGGGCCTCCGCCGGGCAGCTCGACCCCATCCAGTCGATCGGCGAATACACCGACATCACCACCGCGCTGCTCGCCCTCGACACCGCGTTGTCCGCCGGTGCCAGTGAAAACGTCCTCGGCGGCACGCCCGCGGCGCTGCACGACCTCGCCGTGATGAAGGAACAGCTTTCGCTGAGCCAGGCACTGGTCTCCTTCGGCATCTCGCGGACGAGCCTCGCGCCGAGCGAGCTCGACCAGCTGCGCACCGCCGAACTGCGGCTGTCCGACCGCTTCACCGACTTCAAGGCCGCCGCTTCGGACCAGCAGCGCCAGGAGTTCGCCGCCGCCGTCACCGACAGCGCGATGGAAAACCGTGACAGGCTGGCGAAAACCGCCCTCGGCGAACAGGGCACCCCGTCCACGCAGGCCTTCCGCACGCTGTCCGCGCAGGGCTGGACCGACGCCTCGAACGCCGTCATCACCAAGGTCGGCGAGGTCGCGAACAAGTTCGGCGGCGAGACGAGCGCGGTGTCGGCCGAACTGGTCGACGACGCCAGCAGCGGCGCGGGTCTGCTCGCGGTCCTGCTGTTCGGCGCGATGGTGCTCGCCGTCGCGGTCGTCTTCCTCATCACCCGCCAGTTGCTGCGCTCGCTGAAAGTGCTGCGCGCCAGCGCTCTCGACGTCGCCGAGAAACAGCTGCCCGACGCCGTCCGCAACATCCAGGAGGGCCGCTCGCAGGGCACCGACGTCCAGCCGGTCCCGGTCGGCAGCGACGACGAGGTCGGCGAGGTCGCCAGGGCCTTCGACAAGGTGCACCACCAGGCGTTGCGCCTGGCCACCGAGCAGGCCTCGATGCGCACCGGCTACAGCAACGTGTTCGTCAACCTCTCCCGCCGCAGCCAGAGCCTCGTGCAGCGGCAGCTTCAGCTGATCGAGCGGCTGGAGCGGGACGAAGAGGACGCCGACCAGCTCGCCACGCTGTTCCAGCTCGACCACCTCGCCACCCGCATGCGCCGCAACAACGAGAACCTGATGGTCCTCTCCGGCGCCGAGCCCGGCAGGCGGTCCGGCCAGCCGGTCTCCGCCACCGACGTGGTGCGCGCGGCGGTGTCCGAGATCGAGCAGTACCAGCGGGTCACCGTGCAGAACCCGCCGCCGGTGCGGCTGGTCGGGTACGCCGCCAACGACCTGATGCGCCTGATCGCCGAACTGCTGGACAACGCGACCGCGTTCTCCGCGCCCGAAACCCAGGTGACCGTCGCGACGCGGCTCGTCGAGGACGGCTCGTTCGGCATCGACATCCTCGACAAGGGCATCGGCATGAACGAGGCCGAGGTCGCCGAGGCCAACGCCCGGCTCACCGAGGCCCCCAACGTCGACCTGACCACCTCGCGCCGGATGGGCCTGTTCGTGGTCGGACGGCTGGCCAGCAGGCACCGCATCGTCGTCTCGCTGCACGGCGGCAAGGACATCGTCGGTGTCCGCGCCACCGTCTCGGTCCCGGCGGACCTCGTGATGGTGCCCGCCGGGGGAGACCCCGGTCCCGCCACCGGCCCGATCACCCAGCGCCTCGCGCCGCTGCCGCCGCAGCAGGCGGGCAGCCTGCCCCGCCGCCAGCGTCCCGCGACGAACGGTTCGCGGCCGGGAGTGCCGAGTGTCCCGCCGCAGGGCGGCGAGCGGTGGCCGTCGGCCAACGATCTGGCCGGGCACACCAAACCCGGTGTGAACGGGCACGGCCAGACCCGGGAGCCGCGGCCTCCGTCCACTGTGGAGATCTCGGGAACGGCGCTGTTCAGCCCGATCCCCAAGGACGACGCGACACCGCCTCCCGCGCAGCCGCCGGCGCCGCAGCCGCGCCGGCCCGAGCCGGAGCCCGCCGCCGAGCCCGAGCCGGTCGCCAAGGAGACGGCGAAGCCCGCCACGCCGGAAGACGAACTGCCCAGCGGCAAGGAACTGTTCGAAGCCAAGAACAGCACCACGCTGAGCGAGTGGTGGAACCAGGCGACCACGCCGCCCCCGGCCGCCGCCCCGGTGCCCACCGCTCCGGAGACGACGCCGATCTTCGACGAGATGCTCTCGGCGTGGTTCCGTTCGCCCGCGCCCGCTCCGGAAAAGCCCGCGGCCACACCCGCGGTCAAGAAGGAGAAGCCGGGAACGAAGGAGCCCGAAGAGGAGAAGGCGGCCGAGCCGGCCACCGAAGCCGGTGCCACCGCCGAGCAGGAAGCCCGCAACTGGGACTTCGCCAGTGACAAGGCCTTCCGCACGGTGCAGGAGGTTTCCCAGCACGCGCCGTCGACGTTCACCCAGGCCGGGTTGCCGCGCCGTCGCAAGGGTGAGCAGCTGCTGCCGGGCAGCGCGTCGTCGTCGGTCCCGGCCGCCGAGCCCGCCGCCAAGTCGGATCTGCCGGTCCGCGACCCGGCGAACGTGCGCGGCAGGCTGAGCAGCTTCCAGCAGGGCGTCAAGAGGGGCCGCAAGGAAGCCGCGGACAAGGCGGCTCCGGCTCCCCGGCCGGACACCGCTCCGGCGCCCGAGGCCGTGAAGGCGGTCGAGACTCCGGAGACGGCCGCGCGGCCCTCGGCGTCGCCCGCCGCGTTGCCGAGCCGGAAACCCGACAAGAAACC
This sequence comes from Amycolatopsis sp. NPDC089917, assembly GCF_040684635.1. NCBI lineage: Bacteria > Bacillati > Actinomycetota > Actinomycetes > Pseudonocardiales > Pseudonocardiaceae > Amycolatopsis > Amycolatopsis sp. NPDC089917. The sequence continues at coordinate 71,514 of NZ_JBFBGL010000015.1, forward strand.
GCAGGCAGCGCCCCCGGAACCGGAACCGGTCACCGCTGTCGAGGAGACCGATGCCTGGAACTTCGGCTCCGACGAAGGCTGGAAAGCCGCCCAAGCGGTGTCCCAGTCTGTGCCCTCGAGGATGACTTCGGCAGGATTACCCCGGCGCCGTCGCGGGGAGCAACTGCTCCCGGGCAGCGCGGGACCCCCCGCCGGGGCGGTCACCCCCCGACCACAGCGAGACGCGCACGACGTGCGCGGCCGCCTGAGCAGCTTCCAGCAGGGCATCCAGCGCGGACGGCACCACACAGCCCAGGCGACCGAAGGCAACCACGAAACCCTGGAGGGTGAATGACCTCGCCGAACCCGGCCCAGCCCCAGCAGAACCAGTTCGGGTGGCTGGTCAATGACTTCGCCGAGCGGGTACCCGGAGTGGCGCACGCCGTGGTCGTGTCGGCGGACGGCCTCCTGCTCACCGCGTCCAGCAGGCTCCCGCTGGACCGCGCCGACCAGCTGGCCGCCGTCGCGTCCGGCCTGGTGAGCCTGACCCAGGGCGCCGCGCGCTGCTTCGAAGCGGGCGCGGTCAACGAGACCGTCGTCGAGATGGAACTCGGCATCATGGTGCTGATGTCCATCAGCGACGGCTCCTGCCTGGCCATCCTCGCCGCCCCGAACTGCGACATCGGTCAGGTCGCCTACGAGATGACGATGCTCGTCGACCGCGTCGGTCAGATCCTCACTCCGGAACTCCGTGCACAATTGCAGGGCTCCGGTGGGTCGCTGATCGGCGAACCGGTGGGATGATGTCCCGATGAGCACCGGATCCGGATCCTTCGGCGAACCGCCGGGGACGGGTGAACACCAGCCTCCGTACCCGGGGGCCGCTCATGCTGCCGGTTCACGGGACGACGGCACCTTCGCCGACGTCCTGAACGGCTTCACCCTGGATTCGGGCCGTGGTCGTCGGAAGCGCAAGAAGAACAAGCAGTCCGAAGATGCCCCTGTTCCCCAGGCAGGCGGAGCACACGCCGCCGGGGAATCGGCAGTCCCGCAGCCGACCGATCAAGGAGACCGCGTGACCTCACTTGCCTCTCCACCCGACAGCGGCGCAGGCGCCGTCGGGCCGAGACCAGGTGGTCTTTTCGACCCGGGTCCACCCAGTGGCGAGTTCATCATGCCCGCCGTTTTCGAGCAGGCGCCTTCGCCGCTCGAAGAGACGGCGATCGTCCGTCCCTATGCCCTCACGGGCGGCCGGACCAAGGCGAACTACGCTCTCGAGCTGGAGACCCTCATCTCCACCAAGGACCACGTCGCCGCGGGTAGCCTTCCGGCGGTGGCCTCGGACCAGATCGAATGCATTTCGATCATCGAGGAGTGCCGCACCCCGCGTTCGGTCGCCGAGATCGCGGCGACCCTGCGCGTACCGCTGGGTGTGGCACGCGTGCTGATCAGCGACGCGGCGGACGCGGGGCTGGTCAGCGTGCACAAGACGATTTCGGGCAATGACGGCGCCGAGGCACATCTGGTGTTGATGGAAAGGGTTTTGAGTGGACTCCGTCGGCTTTAAGGCACCGCGGGACACCGCGCCCCCGACCATGACATCCGCGAAGATCGTCGTGGCGGGTGGCTTCGGTGCGGGCAAGACGACCTTCGTCGGGTCGGTGTCGGAGATCGTCCCGCTCACCACCGAGGCGATGATGACCGACGCCAGTCGGGGGATCGACAACCTCGACCAGACGCCCAACAAGTCGACGACCACGGTCGCGATGGACTTCGGCCGGGTGTCCCTGGACGCGGACCTGATCCTCTACCTGTTCGGCACGCCCGGGCAGCAGCGGTTCTGGTTCATGTGGGACGACCTCGTCCGCGGCGCGATCGGCGCCGTGGTGCTGGCCGACACACGGCGGCTGGCCGATTCGTTCGCGCCGATCGACTTCTTCGAGGACCGGGGCCTGCCCTACATCGTCGGGGTGAACACCTTCGACGGCATCCTCGAACACGACATCAACGACGTGCGTGAAGCGCTGTCGATCGACCCCAACATCCCGATCGTCCGCTGTGACGCGCGGGAGCGGGAGTCGACCAAGCAGACGCTGATCACGCTGGTCGAGTACGCGATGCGGCAGTGGATCGCGTTGCGCGCGAGCAACGCGAGGTGATCCCGACGGCGGCAGCGTAGGGGCTGCCGCCCGGTCTCACCCCACTTCGTAGGTCAGCAGGACCGCGCGCCCGTCCATGGTGCGGGTGCCGGTCAAACGCAGGTTCGCGCGGACGCCGCCCGCGAGCACCTGCTTCCCGCCGCCGAGCACGACCGGATGGACGACGACGTGGACTTCGTCGACCAGACCGTGGGCGGCGAGCGCGGTCGCCAGTTCGGTCCCGCCCGTGAGCAGCAGATCCTTGCCGGGCCTGGCCTTGAGTTCGGCCATGCCTTCGGTGATGTCGCCGCCGATGACCTCGGTGTCCCAGTCCGCCTTCTCCAGCGTCCGGGAGAAGACGATCTTCGGCGTCTTCCGCCAGATCGGCGCGAAATCCAGGACGTGGGGGTGGGTCGACTTCTTCTCGGCCTCCGGCCAGAACGACGACATCATGTCCCAGACGCGCCGCCCGTAGACGAAGGTGTCGGAGCGGCCGGCCAGTTCTTTGGAGTGGCCGGACAGCTCGGGACCCATCTCGGGCCAGTCGAACTCGCCGTTCGGGCCCTCGATGCGGCCGTCGATCGAGGTGTGGACGAAGTAGACGAGCTTGCGCACGGTGTGCTCCCTCTCGGTGTCCGGCGCCCGCCTTCCGGGCGCCGGACACCGAGGGGTCGGAGCGGTCTCGCGGTTCTCGACACGCCTCGACCGCATCCAGAGGACTAATTGCGTCCGGGGTAGACGGCACAGCGTTCCGTGAAGGCCTCCTTGAGGGACCCAGAGTCCCTCAAGGAGGCCTTCACGGACTTGCGTCCGGGCGTGGGCGGGTCGGGCTCAGTACTCGTCGTGCCGCTTCCACCAATGGCCAGGGCCGTCGGTCCCTCGACTGGACTCCTCCCAGGCCTCCTGCCGTCCGAGCGGCGTCAGGTCCAGGTAGCGCAGCGTCCCGATCAGCTGGTCCCCGCCGCGGTTCGTGGTGAAGTAGGTGCGGAACACGTCGTCGCCGTCGCGCAGGAAGACGCTGACCCCGAACCCGCCGTCGACGCCGCAGTCCGGGTTGAAGTCGCCGAGGGTGGAGACGAACGGGACGGTCCAGCCCATCCGCTCCTTGTATCGCTCGATCTCCGGCAACGTCGCCGGCGCGACCACGTACAGCGTCGTGTCGCGAGCGTGCAGGTGGGCCGGATGGCCGATGTTGTCCACCAGGAACGAGCAGCCGGGGCAGCCCGCCTTCTGCCCGGGGGCGAGCATGAAGTGATAGACGATCAGCTGACGTCGTCCCTCGAACAGGTCGAGCAGCGTGACCCGGCCCTGGGGACCCTCGAACTCGTACGTGCCGTCGAAGCGGACCATCGGCAGCCGTCGCCGTTCGGCGGCGATCGCGTCCGCGGCCCGCGTGAGCTCCTTTTCCTTGGCCAGCAGCGCTTCCCGCGCGACCTGCCAGTCTTTCCGCGAGACGATGTCCGGCAGGGTGGTGGTCTCAGTCATCTTTGTCGCCTTTCCGCAGCTCGGCCAGGTGCCGTTCCATCCGGTCGAAGCCGCCTTCCCAGAAGTGCCGGTAGCGCTCGACCCAGTCGGAGATCTCGCCGAGCGGGGCGGCCTCCAGCCGGCAGGGCCGCCATTGCGCCGTGCGGCTCCGGCTGATCAAGCCCGCGCGTTCGAGGACTTTCAGGTGTTTGGAGATGGCCTGGAGGCTGACCGGAAAGGGCTCGGCCAGCTCGTTGACGCTGGCCTCGCCCGTGGACAGACGAGCGAGGATCGCCCGCCGGGTGGGGTCCGCCAAGGCGGCGAACGTGGCGCTGAGCTGATCAGTGGTCATCGCTGCTCAATCGATCGGTTGTTTAACCTTTGAGTTGAATATACTGGTGCGAGTTGATCTGTCAAGAACGAGTGAGAGCGCCGTCACGCGAGTGGATGGGTTTAAAACAGTAGGAAGTCCAAGTATTTTGGAGGGATGAGCAGCGACCTGTACCGGCCCGTGAACCCCGTTCGCTTCGTGACGGCGTCGAGCCTCTTCGACGGGCACGACGCGTCCATCAACATCATGCGGCGCATCCTGCAGTCGCAGGGCGCGGAGGTGGTGCACCTCGGGCACAACCGGTCGGTCGACGAGGTCGCGACCGCGGCCATCGCCGAGGACGTCCAGGGCGTGGCCATCAGCGCCTACCAGGGCGGGCACGTCGAGTACTTCAGCTATCTGGTCGAGCTGCTCAACGAACGCGGCGCGGGGCACATCAAGGTGTTCGGCGGTGGTGGCGGCGTCATCGTCCGCGAGGAGATCGACCTGCTGCACTCGCGGGGGGTCGCGCGGATCTTCTCGCCCGAGGACGGCTACGAGATGGGCCTCCCGGGCATGATCAACATGATGATCAAGGCCTGCGACTCGGACCTGACCACACAGCCGCCGGATTCGGCCGACAAGCTGCTCTCCGGTGACATCCCGGCGCTCTCCCGCGTCATCACGCAGCTTCAGCGTGAAGCCCTGCCGCAGGACTGGCTCGACAAGATCGCCGAGACCGCCAAGTCGCGCACCGTGCCGGTCCTCGGCATCACCGGGACGGGTGGTTCGGGCAAGTCGTCGCTCACCGACGAGCTGATCCGCCGGTTCCGGCTGGACCAGGAGGACAAGCTCCGCATCGCCGTGCTCGCCGTCGACCCGTCACGCCGCAAGGGCGGGGGAGCGCTGCTCGGCGACCGCATCCGGATGAACTGCCTCGACGGCAGCCCGGTCTACTTCCGCTCGCTCGCCACCCGCACCACCAGCGGCGAGATCCCCACCGGGCTCTCCGAGTCGATCCTCGCCTGCAAGGCCGCGGGCTTCGACCTCGTGATCGTCGAGACGCCGGGTATCGGCCAGGGCGACGCCGGCATCGTCGACTACGTGGACCAGTCGCTGTACGTCATGACGCCGGAGTTCGGCGCCGCGTCGCAACTGGAGAAGATCGACATGCTCGACTTCGCCGACGCCGTCGCCATCAACAAGTTCGAGCGCCGTGGCGCCGAAGACGCCCGCCGCGACGTCGCGCGCCAGCTCGTCCGCAACCGTGAGGCGTTCAGCTCCTCGCCCGAGGACATGCCGGTCTACGGCACCAGCGCCGCGAAGTTCAACGACGACGGTGTCACCGCGCTGTATCAGCACCTGCGCGACACCCTCGCCGAGCGCGGCCTGACCGTCTCGCCCGGCGTGCTCCCGAAGGTCGACGGCAAGGTCTCGACCGACGCCAGCACGATCATCCCGGCCAACCGGACGCGCTACCTCGCCGAGATCTCCGACACCGTCCGCGGCTACCACACCAAGACCGAGCAGCAGGTCGCCGCGCTCCGCAAGCGCGAACACCTCGCCGTCGCCAAGGAAGCGCTGGCCGCCGTCGACGCGAGCACCGACGCGCTCGACGGGCTCCTGGCCGCCGCCGAATCCGATGTGGACGGTGAGTCGACAAATCTGCTCGCCCGGTTCCAGGAACTCGCGGAGTCCTACCGCGCCGACGAACTGGTCGTGAAGATCCGGGACAAGGAACTGCACACCCAGCTCTGGCGCGACACGCTGTCCGGCAACCGGATCCCGCGCGTGGCGCTGCCGCGCTACACCGAGTCCGGCGAACTGCTTTCGTTCCTGCGCCGCGAGCACCTGCCCGGATACTTCCCTTACACCGCCGGTGTTTTCCCGTTCAAGCGCGAGGGTGAGGACCCGGCGCGCATGTTCGCCGGCGAGGGCGACCCCTTCCGCACCAACAAGCGGTTCAAGCTCCTTTCAGCCGACTCCGACGCGAAGCGGCTTTCGACCGCCTTCGACTCCGTGACTCTCTACGGGCACGACCCGCACACCCGCCCCGACATCTACGGCAAGGTCGGCACCTCCGGCGTCTCCATCGCGACCCTGGAGGATATGGAGGTGCTCTACGACGGCTTCGACCTGACGTCGCCGAGCACGTCGGTGTCGATGACGATCAACGGCCCGGCGCCGACGATCCTCGCGTTCTTCCTCAACACCGCGATCGATCAGCGCGTGGAGGCGTTCAAGGCCGAGCACGGCCGCGAGCCGTCCGAAACCGAGGCCGCCGAACTGCGCGAGTGGGCGCTGCGCAACGTCCGCGGCACCGTGCAGGCGGATATCCTCAAGGAGGACCAGGGGCAGAACACCTGCATCTTCTCCACCGAGTTCAGCCTGCGGATGATGGCCGACATCCAGGAATGGTTCATCGACCACGGCGTCCGGAACTTCTACTCGGTGTCGATCTCCGGCTATCACATCGCCGAGGCCGGGGCGAACCCGATCTCGCAGCTCGCGTTCACCCTGTCGAACGGGTTCACCTACGTCGAGAGCTACCTCGCGCGCGGGATGAACATCGACGACTTCGCGCCGAACCTGTCGTTCTTCTTCTCCAACGGCATGGACGCCGAGTACTCGGTGCTGGGCCGGGTCGCGCGCCGGATCTGGGCGGTCGCGATGCGGGAGCGCTACGGCGCCAACGACCGCTCGCAGAAGCTCAAGTACCACGTGCAGACCTCCGGCCGGTCGCTGCACGCGCAGGAGATGAGCTTCAACGACATCCGCACCACGCTGCAGGCGCTGTGCGCGCTCTACGACAACGCGAACTCCTTGCACACCAACGCCTTCGACGAGGCGATCACGACGCCGTCGGAGAGCTCGGTGCGCCGGGCGATGGCCATCCAGATGATCATCAACAAGGAGTGGGGCCTGTCGAAGAACGAGAACCCGTTGCAGGGCTCGTTCATCATCGACGAGCTGACCGACCTGGTCGAAGAGGCCGTCCTGCTGGAGTTCGACCGGATCTCCGAGCGCGGCGGCGTCCTGGGCGCGATGGAAACCGGCTATCAGCGAGGCAAGATCCAGGACGAGTCGATCCTCTACGAACGCCAGAAGCACGACGGCACGCTCCCGATCATCGGCGTCAACACCTTCCGCAACCCGCACGGCGGCGAGAACGACGTCGAGGTCGAACTCGCGCGGGCGACCGAGGACGAGAAGGTGTCGCAGCTGAACCGGCTGGAGGACTTCCAGCACCGGCACCACGCCGAGGCACAGGTCGCGCTCAAGACGCTGCGCGAGGCGGCGACCCGCGGCGGCAACCTGTTCGGCGTGCTGATGGACGCGGCGCGCGTGTGCTCTCTCGGCCAGATCACCGAGGCGTTCTTCGAGGTGGGTGGGCAGTACCGCCGCAACGTCTAGCGGTGCGGGAATATCGCGGGGCGTGTCCGGGTAGTTGCTGGACATGGAGATCGGAATCGCCACCTTCATCACCGATGAAGGCATCAGGCCGGACGTCCTCGCCGCAGCCGTCGAAGAACGCGGATTCAGCTCGCTCCACATCGCGGAGCATTCGCACATCCCGGTGAGCCGGGAAACACCGTACCCGGGCGGTGGCGAGCTGCCGCGCGTGTACTACCGGACGCTGGACCCGTTCGTCGCGCTGACCGCGGCGGCCGGGGCCACGTCGAACCTGAAGCTGGGCACGGGTGTCGCGCTGCTCCAGCAGCGTGACGTCATCCACACGGCGAAAGAAGTCGCTTCGCTGGACCTGGTCTCCCGAGGCCGGTTCGTCTTCGGCGTCGGCGTCGGGTGGAACAGGGAGGAAATGCGCAATCACGGCACGGACCCGCGGACGCGGGGCGCGCTCGTCGACGAGCAGCTCGCCGCGCTGAAGGAGATCTGGACCAAGGACGAGGCCGAGTTCCACGGCAAGCTCGTCGACTTCGACCCGATCTTCGCCTGGCCCAAGCCGGTGCAGAAGCCGCATCCGCCGATCTACATCGGGGGCGCGGGGGAGAAGGCGATGCAGCGGATCGCCAAGTACGGCGACGGCTGGCTGCCGCACGCCCACACCCCGCCGGAGGAACTTCGCCGGGTGCGCCAGTGGCTGGCCGACCAGGGCCGGACCGACGTCAAGTTCTCGGCCTTCGGTGCCACGCCTGAAGCGGACGCGCTCGGCAGGCTGGTCGACGGGGGCGTCGACGAGGCCACACTCTTCCTGCCGACCGAGCCCGAAGCGGCGACACTGGAACGACTCGACCATTTCGCGAAGGTCGCCGAGAGCTTTCGAAAGGGGCAGCAGGCGTGACTGAGGTACAAATCGGCTTGGCCGCGGCGCTGGAGCAGTTCTCGCCGCGCGAGTCGATCCGGCTGGCCGCGCTGGCCGAACAACACGGGTTCTCCGGCCAGATGGCCGCCGACCACTTCCAGCCGTGGGTCCCTCAACAGGGTGAAGCTTCCTTCGTGTGGAGCGTGCTCGCCTCGTTGGCGGAGAACACCACCGGCGACCTCGGGCCGGGCGTGACCTGCCCGTCGTTCCGGCTGCACCCGTCGATGGTCGCGCAGGCCGCGGCGACGCTGGAGGCGACCTACCCGGGCCGGACCTGGCTCGGCATCGGCTCCGGCGAGGCGCTCAACGAGCACATCATCGGCGGTTACTGGCCCGAGGCGCCCGAGCGGGTGCGGCGGATGTTCGAGGCGCTCGAGATCATCCGGAAGCTGTTCACCGGCAAGGACGTCAAGCACAGCGGCGAATTCTTCAAGCTGCACACGACGCGGCTGTGGACGCTGCCGGACGAGCCGCCGCCGATCTACATCGCGTCGGCGGGCCCGTACACCTCGCGCAAGACCGGTGAACTCGCGGACGGGCTGATCACTCCCGGCGCGTCGATCGAGAAGCTGGCGGGCATCCTCGACAACTTCGGCACCGGCGCGCGCAAGGCGGGCAAGGACCCGGACTCGATGCCGAAGCTGCTGCAGGTGCACCTGTCGTGGGCCGAGGACGACGAGACGGCGTGGGCCAACGCGATGGACCAGTGGCCCAACGGCGGCATGAAGTTCCCGAAGGCCGACATCCGCTCGCCGTTCGACTTCGCGCAGATGGCGAAGCTGGTGCGGCGCGAGGACTTCGAGGGCCGCATGGTCGTCTCGTCCGACCCGGACGTGCACCGGGCGGCGCTGCAGAAGTACGTCGATGCCGGCTTCAACCGGATCTACGTCCACAACGTGGGCCGGAACCAGGACGAGTTCATCGAGACCTTCGGCCGGGACGTGCTGCCGAAGCTGACCGCCTGACACGCTCCACACGCGCTATGAACGGTCCGTTCGTTGCAAAATTCGCAAGGAACGGACCGTTCATAGCGTTCAGGCGGGGATGATCAGGCGTTCTTGTCCAGCAGCAGGTGCACCGAGAGTTCCAGCCGGTTCGCGACGTCGGCCGCCGAAGCGCGCCGCGTCACCCAGGCGACCAGGTTCGCCATCCAGACGTCGGCGATGACGTGGAAGATGTCGCGATCGGCCTCGGTCGGGTCCTCGATGCCCATGGCCTTGGCGAACATGTTCTCCATCAGCCGCCCGACCTGCTCGACCTCGGCGGCCGCGGTGGTGTCGGCGAACATGAACGCGCGGACCATGGCCTCGGTGAGGTGCGGATCCCGCTGCATCATCCGGGTGTTGCGGCCGAGGACGACCATGAGCCGCTCGCTCGGGGTCTCGCCGGGGATGGCCGCGCGGTCGAGTTTCTCCTGCGCGCGTTCGAATTCCCTGGCCAGCCCGGAAACCAGCAGGTGGATCTTCGACGGGAAGTAGCGGTACAGCGTGCCGAGCGCGACGTCCGCCTTCTCGGCCACCGCCCGCATCTGGACCGCGTCGTACCCGCCCTTCGCGGCGAGGGTGAGGGTCGCGTCGATGATGCGGCGCCGTCGGTCGCGCTGGGCCGCGGAGCCGAGCTCCTCGCCGCCCAGCGCGGAGAGCCCGTTGCCGCTTCGCGCCTTCGCGCTCGTGGGTGCCTTGGCCTTCCCTGGCATCGCCACGTCCCCCTTCATCGAACGATCTTCGTAACTTGTTCCACTTTCCTCGCGTAGCGTACCCAAACGGACGAACTGTTCAAGACGTGACCCACTGGGCAAGAAACTGTAACACGTTCTACACTCGCGGGTAGGTCCGACGAGGAGGTCCCACCCGTGTCGATCGCGCTCACCGAGGAACAGGCGGCGCTGGCCGCGTCGATCCGGGCCTGGGCGGCTTCCGCCCACCCGGTCGAGGCCGTCCGGAGTGGCCGGATCGCCGAGCCGCCGCCAGGGCTGGCGGACCTCGGCCTGTTCGGCGTGGCGATTCCCGAAGACGTCGGCGGCGCGGGCGGCACCGTCGCCGATCTGGCCGCCGGGCTCGCCGAAGCGGCCGAAGCGCTGGTGCCCGGTCCTGTGCTCGGGACGGCGCTGGGCGGCGCGTTGCTCGCGACGGTTCCCCAAGCGGCCAAAGAGATCCTGCCCGGTCTCGCGGACGGGACCGAGCGGCTGGCGGTGGTGCTCGGCGAAGGCTTCCGCGTCACGGATTCGACGGTCGACGGCGAGTCGGGACCGGCCCTCGACGTCCACCCGTCGGCGTGGTTGCTGGTCTCCGACGGTGAGCTCTCCGCACTCGTTCCACCTGGGACGTCCGGAGTGGACATCGAGGAGTGCGCACCGTTCGACGTCTCCCGGCCGGTCGGCCGCGTCCGGTGCGCGAGCGCGCGGCCCGAGGCGGTTTTCGGCGCTCTGCCAGTGGATGCCTACGCGGCCACGCTCGGTGCCGCCGAAGCCGCCGGGATCGCGCGATGGTGTCTGCGGACCGCCGTCGAGTACGCGAAGGTGCGGGAGCAGTTCGGCCGTCCCATTGGGTCGTTCCAGGCGATCAAGCATCTGTGCGCGGAAATGCTGTGCCGGGCCGAAGCCACCGACGCGCTCGCGTGGGACGCGGCGAGGGCCGCCGATGAACCCGCGCAGCACGCCCTCGCGGCCGCGACCGCCGCGGCTTACGCCCTCGACGCGGCCGTGGCCAACGCGAAGGACTGCATCCAGGTCCTCGGTGGGATCGGCTTCACCTGGGAGCACGACGCGCACTTCTACCTGCGCCGCGCCGTGGCCCTGCTGCAGTGGCTCGGCGGTTCCGCCCGCTGGCGCCGCCGCGCCGCCGGACTCGCGCTGCGGGGTGACCGCCGGACGTTGAGCGTCGAAGTCGGCGAAGACGCCGGACTCCGCGACCTGGTCGGCGAAATCGCCGCTCTGCCGGAGCCGGGACGGCGGGTCGCGCTGGCCGATTCGGGACTGCTGGCCCCGCATTGGCCCGCGCCGTACGGCCGCGGCGCCACCGCCGCCGAGCAACTGCGGATCGACGCCGCCCTCACCGGCGCGGGCGTCCGCCGCCCGGATCTGGTCATCGGTGCCTGGGCCGTGCCGACGTTGCTGGAACACGGCTCCGAGGCCCAGCGCGAACGGTTCGCCGCACCCACTCTGCGCGGCGAGATCACCTGGTGCCAGCTGTTCAGCGAGCCCGAGGCGGGCTCCGATCTCGCGGCACTCCGCACGACGGCCCGCCGCACCGACGGCGGCTGGCTGCTGACCGGCCAGAAGGTGTGGACCTCGCTCGCACGCGAAGCCGATTGGGCGATCTGCCTGGCGCGCACCGACCCGGACGCGCCGAAACACCAGGGGATCACCTACTTCCTCGTCGACATGACCACGAGCGGGATCAGCACGCGGCCACTGCGCGAGATCACCGGCGACGCCGTCTTCAACGAGGTGTTCCTCGACGACGTCTTCGTCCCGGACGACATGGTGGTCGGGGAGATCGACGGCGGCTGGCGGCTCGCCCGGACCACGCTGGCGAACGAGCGCGTCGCTCTCGGGAGCGGGTCCGCGGTGGGAGAAGGTGTCGAGAACCTGCTCGCCACCCTCGGCGACGGGGCGGACCTGGAGAAACTCGGGGAGCTGATCGCCGACGGGAGCGCGTGTTCGGTCCTGGACCTGCGGGCGACGCTGCGGCGGCTCGACGGTCAGGACCCGGGCGCGGAGTCGAGCGTGCGCAAGCTGCTGGGCGTCCGGCACCGGCAGGCGGTGGCGGAATTCGCGCTGGAGGCGCTCGGCGAGGACGCTCTCGTGGCCGGTGATCCCGCGCAGCACGAGTTCCTGCTCACGCGGTGCCTCAGTATCGCGGGCGGCACGACGCAGGTGCTGCTCTCGCTGACCGCCGAGCGGCTGCTGGGGCTTCCTCGGTCCTGAGCGCCGGGTCGTGAAGGTCCCGGTCACGGCCGTTTCGAGTGTCATGAAAGGGTCGTTCAAGACGTTTCGTGTCCTGAACGACCCTTTCATGACACTGTCGCCCGACAGCTGTCGGTCCCGTGCTCTAGCGTGCGGGTCGTGGAGTTCGGCACAGGAACCCAAGCCACCTTCGTCCCCTCGGATCCCCCGCGGGACGGTGTGCTGGCGCTCTGGGGAGACGGCACAGCGGGTGACACCGCGATCGAACTCGTGCTGCCGGTCGGAAAGGTCTTCCGGCGCACGAAGGTCGACGCGGCGCTCGTCCCGTTGTCACGCGTGATTCCGCGGCTGCTGACCGCGGACGGCGAGCTGAGCCCTGCCATCGCGGCGTGGGCGGCCGTCGCCGAGGCCGGGGTGAACCTCATCGCCCGCGGCAGGCTGCTGCCCGCGGCCTCACCCGGCGGGGTGGATTCGTGGCGGGTCGGCCCGCTCGACGTCGCCGACGAGGAGATGCTGCGCGGTCTCGCCGCCGCGCTGCCGCCCGAGGCGCACGCGCTGCCGTTGTCCGGGCTGAAACGGATCCGGCTGCACTCGCCGGAATCGCTGATCCGCGCGTTCTGGGACGCGACGGCGGACGTGCTGGTCCGCACCCCGGCCGCGAGCGTCGCGGCGGGTGGTCCGGCGTTCGCCTCGGCGGAGCCGACGCTGGTCGGGCCGGACGGGGCCGCGTGGCTCGCGGAACTGAGCTCACGGCAGGCGCAGGGCGCGCATCTCGTGCTGCGCCTGGAGGTGCACGAGCCCGAGGAACCCGAAGGCGAAGCCACGTTCGCGGCCGTCGTCGCCGTGCGGAGCGCGGCCGACCCGAGCCTGATCGTCGAAGCGGCGACCTTGTGGGACGCGCCCGAAGCCGTCCTGGAGCGGATGGGTGAGCAGGTCGAGACCCAGATGCTGCTCGGTCTGCGCCGTGGCGCCAGGGCGTGGGCGCCGCTCGGGCGCATCCTCCAGTCGGCCGCGCCGACCGGACTGGCGCTGGAGTACGACGAGGTCGTCGACCTGCTGACCCACGGCGACGCGGCGCTCGGCGGCGCCGGCATCGAGGTCCAGTGGCCGAAGGACCTCTTCTCGGGCGAGCTCAAGGCCAAGGCGAGCGCGACGCAGGCCCCGGGCAGCGTCACCGGACCCGAGTTCACGCTCAAGAGCCTGTTGCAGTTCCGCTGGCGGCTGAGCCTCGGGGGCGAGGAACTCACCGACGCCGAGGTCGCCGCGCTCGCGGAGGCGAAGCGGCCGCTGGTGCGGCTGCGCGGCAAGTGGGTCAAGGTCGACGCGCGCCTGATCGCGAAGGTGCGCGCTCATCGCGCGAAGAAGCTGTCCGGGGCCGAGGCGCTGGCCGCGGCGCTCACCGGCGAGCTGGAACTGGACGGCGAGAAGGTCGAGTTCACCGCCCCGCCGGCGTTGACGGGGCTGCTCGAACGCATCCGTGAAAGCGCCGGGGAACCGATCGAACAACCCGCGGAACTGAAGGCCACCCTGCGGCCGTATCAGAAGGCGGGCCTCGCCTGGCTGGCCACGATGACCGGACTAGGTCTCGGCGCCTGCCTCGCCGACGACATGGGGCTGGGCAAGACGATCCAGCTCATCTCCCTGCACCTGCACCGCCGCCCGCGCGGGGAGGGCCCCACGCTCGTCCTGTGCCCGACGTCGTTGCTGGGCAACTGGGAACGCGAGTTCGCGCGGTTCGCGCCGGACATCCCGGTGCGCCGGTTCCACGGCGGCGGACGGCATCTCGACGAGGTCGCGCCGGACGAGGTCGTGCTCGCCACGTACGGCGTCCTCCGCCGGGATCGCGCGGCACTGTCCGAAGTGAGCTGGGGGATGGTCGCCGCCGACGAGGCGCAGCACGTCAAGAACCCGCTTTCGGTCACCGCCAAGGAACTGCGGAAGATCCCGGCCGCCGCGAAGGTGGCGCTGACCGGCACGCCGATGGAGAACCGGCTCACCGAGCTGTGGTCCATCGTGGACTGGACGACGCCAGGCCTGCTCGGCTCGCTCGACGGGTTCCGCCGCAAGGTCGCCCGCCCGATCGAGCGGAACCGGGACGTCGCCGCCACCGAACGGCTGGCCGCCACCGTCCGGCCGTTCCTGTTGCGCCGTAAGAAGACCGACCCGGACATCGCCCCCGAACTCCCCCGCAAGACCGAGACCGACCGGTTCGTCCCGCTCACCGCCGAGCAGACGACGCTGTACGAGGCCGTGGTCCGGGAGAACCTCGCGATGATCCGCGAGCTGGACGGCGCGGCTCGGCGCGGGCAGGTGCTCAATCTGCTCACCGAGCTCAAGCAGATCTGCAACCATCCGGCGCAGTACCTCAAGGAACCCGGGGTGCTGCACGGCCGGTCCGGCAAGCTCGCCGCGTTCGAGGAACTGCTCGACGTCATCCTCGACGAGGGCGACAGCGTGCTCGTGTTCAGCCAGTACGTCCAGCTGTGCCGCCTGCTGGAGAAACGCCTGGCCGAACGCGGGCTGCCGACGATGCTGCTGTCCGGGTCGAGCACGCCGGAGGACCGCGAGGACATGGTCGCCCGGTTCCAGGCAGGTGAGGTGCCGGTGTTCCTGCTGTCGCTGAAGGCGGGCGGCGTCGGGCTCAACTTGACCAAGGCCACCCACGTGATCCACTACGACCGCTGGTGGAACCCGGCGGTCGAGGACCAGGCCACCGACCGCGCGTACCGGATCGGGCAGGACAGGCCGGTCCAGGTGCATCGGCTGATCGCCGAGGGCACCCTGGAAGAGCGCATCGCCGCGGTGCTGGAGACCAAACGCGGGCTGGCCGACGCGGTCATCGGCGCGGGCGAGAACTGGATCACCGAACTGTCCGACGACGAACTCGCCGATCTCGTCCGGCTCGGGGAGACCTGATGCCCGGCGTGACCGGCCGGAAGCGGCGCACCTTCGGCAACACGTGGTGGGGCGCGGCGTGGGTCGAGGCGCTGGAGGAGCGCGCGAAGCTCGACCCGAACCGCCTGCCGCGCGGCCGGACGTACGCGCGCAAAGGCACGGTCAGCAAGCTCACGGTCGGCGCGGGTGAGGTGACGGCCTGGGTGCAGGGCAGCCGGGCGGTGCCGTACCGGGTGACCATTCACATGCGGGCGTTCGCCGAAGCGCAGTGGGAGAGCCTGCTCGTCATGGCCGGTTCCCGGCTCGGGCACGTCGCCGCCCTGCTCGACGGCGAACTGCCCGGAGAGCTCGCCGAGGACGCGCGGGCCGCCGGCGCGGATCTGCTTCCCGGCCCCGGCGATCTCCGCCCGAAGTGTTCCTGTCCCGACAGCGCGAATCCGTGCAAACACGTCGCCGCGGTGTACTACCTGGTCGCGGACGAGGTCGACACCGATCCGTTCGTGCTGTTCCTGTTGCGCGGCAGGCCGAGGGAAGCCGTGCTCGCGGAACTGCGGTCCCGCCGGGCTCCCGCGGGTCAGCCGGGGAAGCGGGTGCGCGTCCCCTCGGCGCCCGGTGTCGACCCGAAACGCGCCTACACCCGGCGGATCGCCGCGCTGCCACCGCGGCTGGCCGTCCCGGGCACGGTCGGCCCGCCGGCGGTCCTCGACGTCGATCCGCCGCACCGCACCGGCTGGAGCAGCGACACCTTCGCGGAACTGGCCGCCGACGCGGCCGCGAGGGCCTGGGAACTGCTGGTCATGGGGCCCGAGCGGGAGACGGAGCTGTCGTTCGTGGAGGACCTCGCGCGCCGGGCCGCCGCAGGCGATCCGGGCGAGGTCGCCGGACTCGCGGAGGCGGCCGGGATCGCGGTGCGGGATCTGGCCCTCTGGGCGCAGGCCTGGCGTGAGGCGGGCAGGGGCGGGATGGCGGTGGTCCGGGAGGTCTGGCGGCCGGCGCAGGCTCCGCTCGCACAGGCCAAGTCGGACTTCGCGGAGTCGGGGCTGCCGGGAACGCCGAAGACCTGGCGGAACCGGATCACCCAGGGCGACCTGCAACTGCGCTACGGCCGCGACGAACGCTGGTACCGCTTCGTGCGCGACGGCGAAGGCTGGCGCGTCGACGGACCAGGGGCCGCGCGGCCGACGGACGTGATCTACCCGCCGTGACGGCGAGCCTCGCGAGTGGCGTTCCCGGTCCTTGTTCCCAATGCGACATTGGGAACAAGGACTTTCCGGGCGTGCGATGAGGGGAAGTCCGCTCCCGTGGCTCGACAACCGGGAAGACCCGAGGTGAGCCAAGACGTGACTCGCGTGATCAGGGGCGGAACTCGCGTGACTGGATGCCGCGCTCGGGTGTGCGGTGCCTGGTCACGTGAGTCCCGTTCTCACTCACGCGAGTTCCGGGTCTGATCACGTGAGTGCGGTGCCGCGTCACCCCGGTCACCCTGGGACCGGCGCTTCTCCGACCGGTAAGCCCATTCCAGGAACCGCTCCACCCCGCGGACCACGTGCGCGCTGCGGATGGAGGGGAAAACGTCGAAGGCGTGCTGCGCGCCGGAGATCTCCGCGTACGCGACCTCACGCTGGGACTTCTCCCGCAGCCGCCGCACGAATTCGCGCGCCTCGCCGACCGGCACCAGCGAGTCGTGGACGCCGTGGATCACGAAGAACGGCGGCGCGTCCTCGGTGATCCGATCCAGCGGTGACGCCGCGATGTAGTCGTCGAGGAAGTTCACCGGATCCCGGTCCGCCTCGAAGACGTGCCGGGCGATCAGCGTCTTCAGCCGGGTCTGGCTGGACCGCCGTCCGCTGGTCGCGGCGAAGTCGTACACGCCGTAGTGCGGGGCGCACGCCTGGACGCTCGTGTCGGCCTCGGTGAAGCCGGGCTGCAGCGCCGGGTCGTTGGCGGTCAGCGCCAGGAGCGCCGCGAGATGCCCGCCCGCCGAACCCCCGGTGACGGCGACGAACGACGGGTCGCCGCCGTAGGACTCGGCGTTGTCCCGGATCCACGCCAGCGCGCGTTTCGCCGCGACGATATGCGCCGGCCAGCGGGCGGCGGGGGAGAGCGGGTAGTTGATCGCGATGCAGATCCAGCCGCGTTTGGCCATGTGCAGCATCAGCGGCAGGCCCTGCTGGTCCTTGTTGCCGATCACCCACGCGCCGCCATGTACCTGCAGCAGGATCGGCGCCCCGGTGACCGGTTCGCGCGGGGCGTAGACGTCGAGCAGGAACCGCTTCCCGCCGGGGGCGTAGGCGATGTTCCGCGTCCGCCGGACCCCCGGGTCGCGCATGCGGAACGGCATGGCCAGCTGACCCCACGGGGTCGCGAGGTCGGTCGGGCTCGGCGGGTGCTCGAGTTCGTCGGCGTAGGACTCGCCGATGCCTTCGCTGAGCGCGGTCTCGATCTCGCCCCTGGCCCGCTGCGACTGCGCGATCAGCGCGCCGAGCCCGGCCGCCGACGCCGTCGCGAGCGCGAGACCGGCCTTGCTCGACCCGCCGCGGTGCCGCGCGACGTGCGCCGCCGCGTCGGCCGCGGTGAGCGCGAGCAGATGCGGGGCGAGCTCTCCGGTGAGCCAGCCCGCGAAGAACGCCGGGACCGCCGTCCGGGCCCCTCTCGGCGGCCTCAGCGCGTTCGCGGTGAGCGCGAGCTGGAGTGCCTGGCGGACGACGAAACTCGGCTGCATGGGCACCGATCCTACCGCCGGGTGACCGCCTAGAACCGGTTGCAAAGTTCACTTAAGGTGATTCTTATGCAGAGATTGAGTGGTCTGGACGCGAGTTTCCTCTACCTGGAGACACCCGCCCAGGTCCTGCATGTGTGCGGCCTGCTCACCCTCGACGGTTCGACCATGCCGGGCGGCTACGACTTCGAGCGCTTCAAGGAGAAGCTGGCCGAACGCGTCAAGCTGATCCCGGCATTCCGCCGTAAGCTGCACAATCCACTCTGGAACCTGACGCATCCGGTCTGGGTCGAGGACGAGGACTTCGACCTCGAAGCCCACGTTCACCGGATCGGCGTACCCGCGCCCGGCGACCGGCGGGAACTGGCCGAGCTCTGCGCCCACATCGCGGGACAACGACTGGACCGCGCACAGCCGCTCTGGCAGTTGTACGTCATCGAAGGGCTGGCGGACGGCGGGATCGCGGTCCTGCTGAAGATGCACCACGCCAGTGTCGACGGGGTCAGCGGAGCCAGCCTGATCACCTATCTCGCCGGTCTCGAACCGGACGCCCCGCCGCCGGAGATCGCGAAGGACGAACGCCACAACGGAGGCGTCCCCGGCAGGCGCGCGCTGCTCGGCGAAGGGCTGACGTCGTTCGCGAAACGCCCGGCCGAGGTGGTGAAACTGCTCCCGGACCTGCTCGGACTCGTGCCGAAGTGGCTCGGGAAAGCCTTGCAAGGCAAGGGAATGCCGGTGCCGTTCACCGCGCCGCGCACGTCGTTCAACGGGACGATCACGGCACACCGCAGCGTCGCCTACACCTCTCTCGACCTCGACGAGGTCAAACGGATCAAGAACGCCTTCGGGGTGACCGTCAACGACGTCGTCCTCGCCGTCGTTTCCGGTGCGCTGCGGCGGTTCCTGCGGGATCGCGGCGAACTGCCGGAAGATCCGCTGGTGGCGACCGTGCCGGTGTCGGTGCACGAACGCACCGAACGCGACCACGGCAGCAACAAGGTCTCGGCGTTCTTCGCGTCGTTGCCCACTCATCTGGAGGATCCCGCCGCGCGCGTGTTCATGCTCGCGGAGTCGAACCGGCAGTCCAAGGAGCACCACCACGACATCCACGCCGACATGCTCCAGGATTGGGCCCAGTTTTCCGCGGCGACCATGTTCGGCCTCGCGGTGCGCGCCTATTCCGCGCTGCGCCTGGCCGAACGGCACCCGGTGGTGCACAACCTGGTGGTGTCCAATGTGCCCGGTCCGCCGATGCCGCTGTACCTGCTGGGCTGCCGGATCACCGGGCTCTACCCGCTCGGGCCGGTGTTCCACGGCGCCGGGCTCAACGTCACCGTGCTGTCCAACGCGGGCAGGGTGGACGTCGGCCTGCTCGGCGCGCGCGAACTGACCGGAGACCTGTGGCCGCTCGCCGACCACTTCCCGGACGCTCTCGAGGAACTGCTGAAAGCCACCTCCTAGATCCTCCCCCTTGCCGTCGGGGCTCCTTCCGGATAAGACTAGAACAGGTTTCAGTATTGTGCCCGTTCGCCCCGGTGAGGAGCCAGTGTGGACTTCCAGTTCGACGAGACGCAGACCGAGGTCACCGCGCTGACCGCGGGTGTGCTCGGCAAGGAGCGTGAACCCGGCGGCACGTGGCGTGCGCTCGCCGACGCCGGTCTGCTCGCCCTGGCGCTGCCCGCCGAACTCGGCGGTGACGGCCTCGGCGTCGCCGAAGTCGCCTTGGTGCTGACCGAACTCGGCCGCGTCGCCTCGCCGGCGCCCGCGCTGGCGTCGCTGGCCTTCGGGGTCCTGCCGGTCACGGCGCTCGGCGGGCCGGACCAGCGTGCGGCGCTGCTCCCGCCGGTCGCCGCGGGCGACTCCGTGCTCACCGCCGCGCTGCACGAACCTTCCGCGCCGTTCACCACCCGGCCCGCGACCGTCGCGGAATCGGCCGGGGACTGGCGGCTGAGCGGGGTCAAGGTCGGCGTGCCGTTCGCGGCGGAGGCCACCCGGATCCTGACGCCCGCCTCGCTGCCCGGCGGCACCGGCGTCTTCCTCGTCGATCCCCGGGCCGACGGCGTGACGCTGACCCCGACGAGAACCTCTTCGGGCACGCCGGACTACACGATGACGCTGGATTCCGTGACCGTCACCGACGCCGATCTCCTCAACGGGCACGGCCCCGGCGAGTCGATCGCGACGCTGCACCTGTTCGCGCTCGCGGGCACGGTGGCGTTCGGCGACGGGCTGCTCGCCGGCGCGCTCGCGTTGACCACCAAGCACGTCGGCGAACGAGAGCAGTTCGGGCGTCCACTGGCGGCGTTCCAGGCGGTGGCGCAACAGATCGCGGACGTCTACGTCGCGTCGAGGACCGTCCAGCTGGCCGCGCGGTCGGCGGTCTGGCGGCTCGCGGCGGGGCTCGACGCCGAGGCGGAACTCGACATCGCGGCGTACTGGGTGGCGGAGGAGGCGCCCGCGGCGCTGGCCGTCTGCCATCACTTGCACGGCGGGATCGGCGTGGACGAAACGTATCCACTGCACCGGTTCTCGTCGGCGGTCAAGGATCTGGGACGAACGCTCGGCGGCGCCTCGCATCGGCTGGCCGCGCTGGGCGAACTGGTGGCGGGGTGAGAATGCTGATCGAACTGACCGCGGCGCAGCAGCGGCTGCGAACCGAACTGCGCAAGTACTTCGCCGGGCTGGTGAGCGCCGACGAGCGGCGTGCGATGCTGCGCGAGCGGCACGGGCCGGTGTACCGCGAGATCGTGCGGCGGATGGGCAGGGACGGCTGGCTCGGCGTCGGCTGGCCCGAACAGTACGGCGGCCGGGGTTTCGGCGAGATCGAGCAGCACCTCTTCGTCGACGAGGCCGCCCGGGCCGACGTCCAGCTGCCGTCGGTGACCCTGCAGACCGTCGGGCCGACGCTGCAGGCGTTCGGCACCGAGGAACAGAAGTCGTTGTTCCTGCCCAAGATCCTCGCGGGCGAGGTGCATTTCGCGATCGGCTACACCGAACCCGACGCGGGGACGGACCTCGCGTCGCTGCGCATGACGGCGGTGCGCGAAGGGGACGAGTACGTCGTCAACGGCCAGAAGATCTTCACCACCGGCGGGCACGACGCCGACTACATCTGGCTGGCCGTGCGGACCGCGCCGGACGCGCCGAAGCACAAGGGGATCTCGATCCTCATCATGGACACCCGCGATCCGGGCTACTCCTGGACGCCGATCATCACCTGCGACGGCGCGCACCACGTGAACGCCACCTACTACTCCGACGTCCGGGTGCCCGCGAACATGCTGGTGGGCAAGGAGAACGAGGGCTGGCGGCTGATCACCACCCAGCTGAACCACGAACGCGTCATGCTCGGCCCCGCGGGGCGCATCGGCGGGCTCCACGACCGCGTCCGCGACTGGGCGGCGTCCCGGAAGACCCCGGACGGCACGCCGTTGCTCCAGCTGCTCGACGTCCGCGGCGTGCTCGCGGAAACCCTGGCGGCCGCCAGGGTCAACGAACTGCTGAACTGGCAGGTCGCGGCGTCGTCGGCGACCGGACCGGTGGCGGTGGCCGACGCGTCGGCCACCAAGATCTTCGGTTCCGAACGCATCCAGCGGCTGGCCAGGGAACTGGAGGAGATCGTGGCACGACACGGCGATCAGGCCGACGCGGAAACCGCCGAACTGGCGCAGTGGCTGGACGTGGTGGCCAAACGCAATCTGGTGCTGACCTTCGGCGGCGGCGTCAACGAGATCCAGCGCGAGCTGATCGCCACCGCCGGGCTCGGCCTGCCGAGGGTGCCGCGATGAGCATCCAGGAAGCGGCGGAACGCATCGCCGCACAAGGGGAATCCGCGCCGAGGGCCGCTCGCGACGTGGTCAACCAGGCGATGGTCAACAACTGGGTCGAAGCCATCGGCGACCGCAATCCGGTCTACGTCGACGAAGAGTTCGCCGCCGCGAGTGTCCACAAGGGACTCGTCGCGCCGCCCGCGATGGCGCAGGTGTGGACGATGGGCGGGCTGCACTGGGCGAGGGCGTCGGACGACCCGCTCGGCGCGATGATGGAGGTGCTCGACGAAGCCGGGTTCACCTCGGTCGTCGCGACCAACTCCGAGCAGAACTACTTCCGCTATCTGCGTCACGGCGAACGGGTCGAGGCGACCGCGAAACTCGAAAGCGTCGTCGGGCCGAAGCGCACCGCACTGGGCGAAGGCTGGTTCGTGACGACGAAGACCACCTGGTACGTCGGCGACGAGGCCGTCGCGGACATGGTGTTCCGGGTGCTGAAGTTCCGCCCGCCGGGTGCCGAACCCGCCAAACCCTCGGCCCCGGTCCTGCGGCCGGTGATCAGCAAGGACACCGAGTTCTTCTGGGCCGGACTCCGGGAAGGCGAGCTGCGGATCCAGCGCTGGGGCGAGATCCTGCGGCATCCGCCCGGCCCGATGCCACCGGACGGCGACCTCGACGCCAAGCCGGATTACGTCGTCGCGTCCGGACGCGGGACGGTCTACAGCTACGTGGTGCACCACCATCCGAAGGTTCCCGGCAAGGATCTGCCGTTCGTGGTCGCGCTCGTCGAACTGGAGGAGGGCGTCCGGGTGATGGGTGAACTGCTCGACGCCGATCCCGATTCAGTCCACATCGGACTCGGAGTGGAAGCGGCTTTCGTGAAGGTCGACGACGAACTGACGTTGCCCGCTTGGAGGGTCGCGCGATGAAGGACTGTCCGGTCGGCACCGAGCTGCCGCCGCTGACGATCGAGGCCACCCCGACCTTCGTGGTGAGCACCGCGCTGGCGACGCGGGATTTCCAGGACGTCCATCACGACCGCGACGCCGCCGTGCGACGCGGTTCGAAGGACATCTTCCTCAACATCCTCACCGACACCGGCCTGGTGCAACGGTTCGTCACGGACTGGGCGGGACCGGAGGCGTTCGTGCGGTCGATCAAGATCCGGCTCGGCGTGCCCTGCTACGCCTACGACACCCTGACCTTCACCGGCCGGGTCACCGAACGCGACGGCGACGACGTGGTGATCGCGGTGTCCGGTGTGGACAGTCTCGGCGAGCACGTGGTGGGCACCGTGGCGCTCACCTTGGGAGGCGAGTGATGACCCTTTCGGGACGGGCGGCGATCGCCGGTATCGGCGCGACGGAGTTCTCCAAGGATTCCGGGCGCAGCGAGCTGCGTCTGGCGGCCGAATCGGTTTCGAGCGCGCTGAAGGACGCCGGGCTCTCTCCGTCCGATGTGGACGGTCTGGTGTCGTTCACCATGGACGGCAACAGCGAGATCGCCGTGGCGCGGGAACTCGGCATCCCCGAACTCAAGTTCTTCAGCCGGATCCACTACGGCGGCGGGGCGGCCGCGGCGACCGTGCAGCAGGCCGCGATGGCCGTCGCGACCGGGGTCGCGGACGTCGTCGTCGCGTACCGGGCGTTCAACGAGCGGTCCGGGATGCGGTTCGGGCAGGTGTCCTCGGCCGCGGCGGGGCAGGTGAACTCCTCCGGTGTCGACAACGCGTTCCACTACCCGATGGGGATCGCGACCCCCGCCGCGACCGTCGCCATGCTCGCCCGGCGCTACATGCACGAGTACGGCGCGACCAGCGAGGACTTCGGCCGGGTGGCCGTGATCGACCGCGCCCGCGCGGCGACGAACCCGAAGGCCTGGTTCCACGGCAAGCCGATCACGCTCGAAGACCATCAGGCGTCGCGCTGGGTCGCCGAACCGTTGCACCTGCTGGACTGCTGCCAGGAGAGCGACGGCGGTGTCGCGCTGGTGATCACCAGCGCCGAACGGGCGCGCGACCTGCCGCACCGGCCCGCCGTGATCGCGGCGGCCGCGCAGGGCAGTGGTCCGGACCAGTACGTGATGACCAGCTACTACCGCGACGACCTCCCGGCGCTGCCCGAGATGGGGGTCGTGGGACGGCAGTTGTGGGAGCAGTCCGGGCTCGGACCCGGCGACATGGACCTCGCCGTGCTCTACGACCACTTCACCCCTTATGTCCTGATGCAGCTGGAAGAACTCGGCTTCTGCGGGAAGGGCGAGGCCAAGGACTTCATCGGCGGCGGCACCCTGGAACTCGACGGGAAACTCCCGCTCAACCCGCACGGCGGGCAGCTCGGGGAGGCCTACATCCACGGGATGAACGGGATCGCCGAAGCGGTCCGGCAGCTGCGGGGCGACGCCGTCAACCAGGTCGGCGGGGCCTCCCGGGTGCTCGTGACCGCCGGCACGGGCGTACCTACGAGCGGACTGGTCCTGACCGCAGGTTGAGATCACCTCAATGCCCGCTGGTGCCCTGGTGCGCCACCTGCGACGGTGAGAGGTATACCGGCCAGGAGGTGACATGTCTGGACCACTCGTCGTCGCGTGGGCCCTGACCGCGGTGTTCGCCGCGCTCGTCCTGCCCTGCGTGCTGAGACTCGTCCGGCTGGACTACGGGCGCCAGGGCGCGGCGGTCCGCAACGGCGACCTGGCGGAACTGCTGCTCGTCGTCGCCATGATCGCGATGCTGTCCCCGGTGGGCGGCCCGATCCCCGCGGCGGGCTGGCAGGCGGTGCTGGCGCTGACCGCGGGCTGGTTCGCCGTCTCGTGGTGGAAGGGACGGCGGTCCGGGCACGCCGCGTGCGGGCATCACGCGGTCTCCGCCACCGCGATGCTGTTCATGGTGACGTTCATGCCGCACAGCGAGGTTTCTCACGGTCCGTGGCTGGTGATGTCCGGCCCCGGCGGCGGTTCGGCGCTGTGGCTTTCGCTGGTCTTCGGCGCCGTGGCCGGGTACTTCGCGGTGGACTCCGTGCGCGCCGGCGTCCTCGCCGCGAGGGGGACCGGTGGCGAATCCGGTCAGGTGTCGCGGCGGGTGTGCCGGGTGATCATGGGCGCCGGGATGGGCTACATGCTGGTCGGCGCGGCCCTCTGACCCCTCGGGTGCCGGGCGGCGATCGCGTTCAGAGGACTAAACGCCTTCACCGCACGGGCCGGCGTGCACGGGGTGGGTCACGCCACAGAGTCATGTCGCGAAAGCCACTTTCGGGACATCAGACGTCGCGAAAGTGGCTTTCGCGTCACGTGCGCCTAGAGGCTCAGGGGAGCGGTACCCGCCGGACGACACCGTCCCCGGCGTCTTCCGCGTCCGGCAGGCCCTCGGCCGGGTTGTCCGCGGCCCACTTGCCCGCGTCCGCGATGTCCTTGTCGAGCGCGACGATCAGCGCCTCCGACGACGGGTACGCCTTCTGCTCCCGCAGGTGGTGGCCCAGCCACACGGTCAGCACCTCGCCGTACAGGTCACCGCTGAAGTCCAGCAGGTGCGCCTCGACGAGCCGGTAGCCGTCCGCGCCGTAGTAGGTCGGGCGCCTGCCGACCGAGACCGCCGCCGCGACGCGCGTGCCGTCGGCGCGTTCGGCCCAGCCCGCCCACACTCCGTCGCCGACCTGGCCGTCCTGGTCGCGCAGCGCGATGTTGGCGGTCGGGAAGCCCAGTTCCCGGCCCCGCTGATCGCCCTTCTCCACCTGGCCACGGACCACGAAGTACTCCGCCGTCATGCCGCCCCCGTCCTCGCTGTCACGAAAGCCATGAATACCACGCCTCGCGGAAGAGGTCGACCGCTGTCCACGCCACGGACAGTGTCCACTGTGTACTGAGTCACCTGGATGAACCCGCGTCCGCGATCGACATCGGCAGGACGCTGCCTGTCGTCTACGTCACGATGCCCGTACAAGGCGTCCTTTGCCGGGGCACCTCTCTGCTCCGCCACCTGGCGCGGTCACGTCGTGACGAGCCGGTACCCCAGATCCAGTTCCGTCCGGCCGAGCAGGCCGACGTGATGCCGGTGCCAGTGCCCGTCGGCGAGGTCCGCCCGCAGCCGCCCGACGGCGTCGGCGACGACGTTCTGGTCCAGCAGCGCGACTCCGGACATCCCGGCGCGCACCCGCTCGGACAGGTAGGCCTCCGGCCTGCGCCAATACGCGCCGAGGAACCCGTCGACGCAGTCCGAGGGCACCGGCAGCGGGGCGACGGCGGGTGTCTCGCCCGCCGCGCGCAGCTCCTCGACGATCCTGTCGAGGCAGGCCAGCCTGCTCTCGTGCTCGGCGATCTCTGGCAGGTAGTCCCGCACCAGCCAGAACCGCGCGAACACCGCCTGGTCCCAGGTCACGATCACCTGGCGGCGCGACACCCGCCGCAACTCGGCCAGCCCGGCGGTCACGTCCGTCCAGTGGTGCACGGTGAGCACGGCCAGGCCGACGTCGAAGGCGCCGTCGGGGAAAGGCAGCCCTTCCGCGCAGGCCTGGACGGCGGGAGCCGCCGCCGCGGGACGCTGCGCGATCATGCGTGAAGACGGCTCGACGGCGATCACATCGCGGTCGGCCGGCTCGTAGGAGCCGGTTCCGGCACCGACGTTGACCACCGAGCGCGCGTCGCCGAGAGCGGCTGTCACGGTGGCCGCGATCCGGGGGTCCGGACGTCTTGATCGCGCGTAGTCCCGGCCGAGTTCGGCGTACGGGTCGGAGATCAAGGGGCGCACCCGGCCGAGTCTAGCCAGACCCGCTACCAGCGGGAACGAGGATTCAGTCTGTCGTGGTCAAGAAAGTGTCGGAAAGGACGGGCGCCTCGTCCCGATCCGGCGCCGACGTCGTGATCAGCAGCCCGGCGGGCTCCCGCCAGACGCGGGTCCGCAGCGGCTCGCCGGGGAAGACGACGCCGGCGAACTTGGCCGAGAACGACGCGACGCGGGAGGTGTCGCCGTCGAGGAACTCGTCGGTGACGGCCTTCGCGACGACGCCGTAGGTGCACAGGCCGTGCAGGATCGGCTTGTCGAACCCGGACGCCGCGGCGAACCCGGGGTCGGCGTGCAGCGGGTTGCGGTCCCCGCAGAGCCGGTAGAGCAGCGCCTGCTGCGGCAGCGTCGGGGTGTCGATGACCGCGTCCGGATCCCGCGACGGGAGCTCGACGCGGTCGGACGGGCCGCGTTCGCCGCCGAAACCTCCTTCGCCGCGGGCGAAGATGCTCGATCGCAGCGTCCACAGCGGAGTGCCGCCGGAGTCGGTGGCGACCGTCTCGTTCACGATCACGGCCGCCTTGCCCTTGTCGAAGACGTCGACGATCCGCGTCCGGGCCACGGCCTTGCCCGACGTCGGGATCGGCCGGTGCGCGATCACCTCCTGCTTGCCGTGCAACACCTTCCCGAGGTCCACCTCGACGCCGGGGAAGGAGACCGCGGGCGGTTCGAACACGCGCAGGTTCGCCGCCACGGTGGCGAACGTCGGCAGCACCTGGAGGCCGTCCTCGTAGGTGTAGCGCAGCTCCCGCGGGCTCATCGGATCGGAGCCGGCGCCCAGCGCCAGGTGGTAGAGCTGCACGTCCGACGCGGTCCAGGCGAAGCTCACCTCGCCGAGGTCGGCGCCGATCGCGACCGAAGGATCGATGGGCACGGGGGAACTCCTACTCGTAGGTGACGGTGACCTCGTCGGTCAGTGGCAGGGACTGGCACGCCAGCACGATGCCTTCGGCGATGTCGTCGCCGTCGAGGACCTCGTTGTTCAGCATCTTGACCTCCCCGGAGGTGATCCGGCAGGCACACGCGCTGCACTGGCCCTCGCGGCACGAGTACGGCGCGTCGAAACCCTTTTCCAGCAACAGGTCCAGCAGTTTCGTCCGGCGCGGCCAGTCGAGGTTCCTGGTCTCGCCGTCGAGGGTGACTTCGACCTTCGCCGGGGCCTCGGACTCTTCGACGGCGACCGGTTCGGCCACCTCGAACGGGTTCCCGCCGAGGGACAGGAACCGCTCCAGGTGGATCCGTTTGCGTGGCAGCCCGAGGTCCTTGAGCACCGTGCGCGCGGCGTCCATGAACGGGCCGGGGCCGCAGATGAACGCCTCGTGCGCGGTGTACGGCGTCACCAGCGCGCGAAGGTGCGCCTCGGTCGGCAGCCCTTGCAGGCTCTCCAGCCAATGCGTCACGACCAGCCTGTCCGCGTGCTTCGCGGCGAGGTCCGCGAGCTCCCGCGCGAAGATCACCGACCCTTCGTCGCGGTTGGCGTAGAGCAGCACCACCTTGCCGGTTCCGTGCTCCAGCGCGGACTTCAGGATCGACATCACCGGCGTGATGCCGCTGCCGCCCGCGAGCAGCAGGAAGTCCTCGTCGAGCGACGCGGGGCTGAACACCCCGGACGGCGGCAGGACCTGGACCTCCTGGCCCGCCCGGAGGTTGTCGCAGAGCCAGTTCGACCCGTAGCCGTCGGCGGTGCGTTTGACGGTGACCTGGACCCGGTTCTCGTGCGGCGCGCTGGAGAGCGAATAGCAGCGGGCCACGGAGCCGGTCCGCTCGCTCGGCACCCGGACAGTGAGGAACTGCCCTGGTGCGTAAGCGAAAACGGCAGCGTGCTCGGCCGGGATCTCGAACACGATCGAGCGTGCGTCGGCCGTCTCGGTGATCACCTCGGCCACGGTCACGGTCACGGGACCGCTCATCCGGGTACCTCCAGCAAGCCGTCCTTCAAGGCGATCTCGATGCTCTCGCTGAGATTGCCGCAGGTGTCGAGCAACGCCGTCTGCGCCCCGGATGCCTTCTGCTCCGCGAACACCGGGCAGCTGCGGGACGCGTCACTCGTCCACTGGATGCTGGTGTGCTGCATGCTGTTCTTCTTGACCAGCACACACGTCCCGCACGCGCGGCAGCTCAGCGGCCGTAGCCCGGCGGTGAGGAACTCGGCGGTCTCGGGCTTCACACCCCGGCCTCTTCCGCCTGCTGCCTCGCCAGGTTGTCGGCCACCTCCGCCGCCCAGACCTCGTTGGCGCGGCTGGTGTCCACTTCGAACTCGAACCGCCGCGTCATGTCCTCGGTGACGTCGGCGGCGTCCACGTAGAACTGGTCGTACCAGCGGCGCAGCTGGTAGACCGGGCCGTCCTCCTCGCACAGCAACGGGTTGTCGATCCGCGTCTTGTTGCGCCAGATCTCCACGTCCTGCAGGAAGCCGACGCCGATGCCCTTGGCGAACTTGCCGGCGATCTTGTCCGCGTGCTCGTCCGAGACGCCCTCGAACTTCTTCACGCTCACGCCCCACTGCAGCACGAACGAGTTCTCGGTGACCGGGTAGTGGCAGTTGATCAGCACGTTCTCGATCTCGAAACCCTGGTACGTGTTGAGCAGCTTGTTGATCATGTACGAGGGTCCGAAGTACGACGCCTCCGACCGCAGCAGGTTCTCCTCGCCGCCGTAGTTGGACGCCATCCCCTTGTCCGGACGGCCCTTCGTGTTCAGGTACTGCGTGGCGATATGCCCTTCGAACACGTTCTTGAAGTAGGTCGGGAAGGCGTAGTGGATGTAGAAGAAGTGCGCCATGTCGACCATGTTGTCGATGATCTCGCGGCAGTTGGAGCCCTCGATCAGCACCGAGTCCCAGGTCCAGTTGCTCCACTCGCCGGTGAACACGCCCTCGATCCGCGGGATGACGACGTCCTCGGGCGGCGGGTTGCCCTCCGCGTCGTGCCAGACGAACAGCTGCTTGTTCTCTTCCAGCACCTGCCACGTCTTGGTCCGCGCGCGCAGCGGAACCCGCTTGGCGTAGGGGATCGAGACGCATTTGCCGTTGCCGTTCCAGCGCCAGTCGTGGAACGGGCAGGCGATCTCGTCGCCCTTGACCTCGCCCTGGGTGAGGTCGCCGCCCATGTGGCGGCAGTACCCGTCGAGCACGTTCAGCTTGCCGGACGAATCGGCGAAGACCACCAGCTTCGTCCCGAACGCCGTGATGGCGTGCGGCTTCCCGTCCCGGAACGTCTCGGCGAGGCCGAGACAGTGCCAGCCGCGCGCGAACCGCGAAGGGAGCGCGCCCGCGTCGATCTGCCGTACGGATTCCGTCGTCATCGGCTGCCTCCCGCTTTGGTGTGATCTTGCTTCGCGAGGTGCTCGGCCGCAAGGTAGCCGAACACCATCGCCGGGCCGATCGTCGCGCCGGGGCCCGCGTAGGTGCGGCCCATCACCGCCGCGCTCGTGTTGCCCGCCGCGTAGAGTCCGTCGATCACCGAACCGTCTTCGCGCAGGACACGCGCGTGCGGATCGATCCTCAACCCGCCCTTGGTGCCCAGGTCGCCGGGCACGATCTTCACCGCGTAGTACGGCGCGACGTCCAGCGGGCCCAGGCTCGGATTGGGCTTGTTCCGAGGGTCGCCGTAGTAGTGGTCGTACGCGCTGCGCCCGCGGTGGAAGTCCTCGTCCACGCCGCTCTTCGCGAAGCCGTTGAACCGCCGCACGGTGTTCTCCAGCGCTTCGGCCGGGACCTCGATCCGCTCGGCGAGTTTCGCGATCGTGCTCGCTTTGACCGCGATGCCCGCTTTGAACCAGCGGCCGGGCAGCGGCTGGCGCGGGCCGAGGCCGGTGAACATGTACCGGTTGCGGTTGCGCTGGTCGAACACCAGCCAGGTCGGGATGTTCTCGCCGGGGCCGTCACCGTCGCCGTACATCGCGTGCACGGCCTCGACGTAGGGCGCGGACTCGTTGACGAAGCGTTCGCCCCGCGTGTTGACCATCAGGCAGCCCGGCCGTGACCGCTCGGCGAGCGCGAACCACGGGCCGCCGGTCAGCGGGATGGACGGACCCCACCAGGCGTCGTCCATCAGGTCGACGGCCGCGCCGAGTTTGAGCCCGGCGTCGATGGCGTCGCCGGTGTTGGCTTCGGCGCCGACCGTCCATTCGGTGCCGATGGGCGCCCGCTGGTACTTGACCCGCATCTCTTCGTTGCGCTCGAACCCGCCCGCGCCGAGGACGACGCCGAGCCGGGCGCGGATCAGCTTCTCCTCGCCCTCGTGGCGGACGACGACGCCGACCACGCGGTCGCCTTCGACCTTCAGGTCCACGAGCGGCGTGTCCAGCCAGACCGGGACGTTCGCCCGTCGCAGACCCTCGCGCAGCCCGGCCGCAAGCGCTTGCCCCATGGAAAGGAGCCGCTGACGGCGGATCCGGCCGACGAGCCAGCGTCCGCCGAGACCGAGGACGCGGAGGATGCCGCGGGGATGCCGGGCGAGCAGGCTCAGCCACCGGTAGTCCGCCTGGGTGATCGGGACGCCCAGCGGGGGAGCACTGTACGGCGGCTCCAGATTCGCCAGTTCCGGTCCGAGCAGGTTGCCGTCGAACGCGGCCGGTTCGACCGACCGTCCGCCGGGCCGGCCGCCGGGGGCTTCCGGGTGGTAGTCCGAGTAGCCGCGGACCCAGCGGAAGCGCAACGGTGTCTTGTCGCAGACGAAGGACAGGACTTCGGGACCGCGGTCGAGGAAGGCAGACCGGAGTTCGGCCGGGACGACGTCACCGACGATCGACTCCAGGTATTCGTGCGCCCGCTCCGGGGGTTCGGAGATCCCGGCGGTACGCAGCGCGTGGTTGCCCGGGATCCAGACGCCGCCGCCGGATCGCGCGGTCGAGCCACCGAAACGCGCGGCCTTCTCCACGACCAGGACGTCGAGTCCCCGATGGGCCGCGGACAGTGCGGCGGTCATCCCGGCGGCACCACTGCCCGCCACGATCACGTCGTAGTCCATACGCCCCTCACCTGAAACACGTTGTAGGAAGCATGTAGCAGCATTCGCGCTGCTCCAGTCACCATAGACGAGAACGTGTTCTAGTTCTAGGGTGGGGTCATGGACTCCCTCATCGCGGATGTGGTGATCGTGGGCTTCGGGGCGGCCGGCGCCTGTGCGGCGATCGAGGCCGCCGACGCCGGAGCCAGGGTGCTCGTGCTGGACCGGTTCTCCGGCGGTGGCGCGAGCGCCGTCAGCGGAGGTGTCGTCTACGCCGGTGGCGGGACGGCGCACCAACGGGACGCGGGCGTCGACGACAGCGTCGACGCGATGTACGACTACCTGCGGCTCGAGGTCGGCGACGTCGTCTCCGAGGAGACCCTGCGGCGGTTCTGCGCGGGGAGCACGGAGATGATCTCCTGGCTGGAGGGCAACGGCGTGCCCTTCGAGGGCAGTCTTTGTCCTTATAAGACGTCGTATCCGAGCGACAAGCACTATCTGTACTACTCGGGCAGTGAGGCGGCGGGCGGCTTCCGTGACACGGCCAAGCCGGCGCCGCGCGGGCATCGGGTCAAAGGCCCCGGGACCTCCGGAAAGCTGCTGATGAAACGCCTGGCAGAGGCCGTGCGGAGTCGCGGGATCCAGGTGCTGCCGCAGACCACCGCCCGAAATCTGATCGTGGACGCCGGTGGGACCGTGACCGGTGTCGTCGTGTCCACCCTGCGGGACGCGCCCGCGCGTGTGCGGGCGGCGCATCGGAAGCTGGCCGCGTACGCCGCGAAGCCGGGGATCTACGTGCCGTCGCTGCGGAAGTCGCTGCATCGGCGGGTGGAGCGGATCGAACGCCGCTACGGCCGTGAGCTGCGGATATCCGCCTCGCGCGGGGTCGTCCTCGCGGCGGGCGGGTTCATCGCGAACCGCGAGATGGTGCGCGAGCACGCGCCCGCGTATCGCGGCGGCCTCGCGCTCGGGACCTCCGCCGACGACGGGTCCGGGATCCGGATGGGGGTCGAGGCGGGCGGGGCCACCGCGGAACTCGGGCGGATCTCCGCCTGGCGCTTCATCACCCCGCCGTCGGCGTTCCTCGGCGGCTTGCTCGTGAGCAAGTCGGGCGGCCGGATCATCGACGAATCCCGGTACGGCGCGGCCGTCGGCGAACGCATGATCGCCGAGCACGAAGGACGCGGCTGGCTGCTGGTCGACGACGCCATCGTCCGTGAGGTGCGCCGTGACGCGCGGAAGCAAAGTCAGTGGTTCCAAGGACTTCAGGTGCGCTACCTGCTGCGGCAACGCGTCGTCGCGGGCTCGCTCGAAGACGTCGCGCGCAAGGCGGGTGTGGACCCAGTGGGGCTGGCCGCCAGCGTCGAAGCCGCACGTTCCGGCGCGGATCCGATGGGCAAACCCCCGGAATTCGCGCGCCCGCTGGACCGGGCGCCGTACTCGCTGATCGACGTCTCGATCAAACCGAACCTCGGCTATCCGTGCCCGATGCTGACGCTGGGCGGCCTGGTCGTGGACGAGGAGACCGGCGCCGTCCGTTCCGGTTCCGGTGCCCCGATCCGCGGTCTGTACGCGGCGGGCCGGACCGCGGTGGGAATCTGTTCTAGGTCCTATGTGAGCGGCCTGTCGCTGGCCGACTGCGTGTTTTCCGGCCGCCGTGCGGGAGCGCACAGTGCGCTCGACCGGGGATCGGTCGACAAGAACGAGAACGTGTTCTAGTCTTGAATCCGGTTCACGGAGTATGGCGAGAGAGGGAACGCATATGAGCGAGCACGCCGCGCAGGACGTGATCGCGGGGATCCGGGAGCTGCTGCCGGTCCTGCGGGAACGGGCGCAGGAGGCGGAGGACGCCAGGCGCGTTCCCGAGGAATCCGTCAAGGCCCTGCAGGAGACCGGTTTCTTCAAACTGCTGCAGCCGAAGACGTTCGGTGGTCTCGAAGCCGACCCGGTCAGCTTCTACACCGCGGTCAAACTCATCGCGAGCGCCTGCGGTTCCACGGGCTGGGTCGCCTCCATCCTCGGCGTCCACCCGTGGCACCTCGGCCTGTTCGAAGCGCAGGCGCAGCAGGACGTCTGGGGCGACGACGTCGACGTCCGCGTCTCCTCGTCGTACGCGCCGATGGGCAAGGCGGACGTCGTCGACGGCGGCTACCGGCTCAGCGGGCGCTGGAGCTTCTCCTCCGGCTGCGACCACGCGACCTGGGTACTGCTGGGCGGACCGGTGTTCTCCGGCGGCAAGCCCGTCGACTTCTGCACCTACCTGGTGCCGATCTCCGACTACACGATCGAAGACGTCTGGGACACCGTGGGCCTGCGCGGCACCGGGTCCAATGACATCATCGTGAACGACGTCTTCGTCCCGAAACACCGCGCGCTCAGCTTCATCGCGACGTCGAAGTGCAAGACGCCCGGGCAGGAGATCAATCCCGGTCCGCTGTACAAACTGCCGTACGGTTCGGTGCATCCGAGCACGATCACCGCGCCCATCATCGGGATGGCGCAGGGCGCCTACGACGCGCACGTCGAGCATCAGGGCAAGCGGGTCCGCGCGGCGTACGCGGGCGAGCAGTCCAAAGAGGACCCCTTCGCCAAGGTGCGGATCGCCGAGGCGGCGAGCGAGATCGACGCGGCCTGGCTCCAGCTGACGCACAACATCGACGAGCTGTACCAGCTGGCGTGCAAGGGGGAGAAGCTGCCGTTCCCCACGCGGCTGCGCGTCCGCCGCGACCAGGTCCGCGGCACGGAGCGCGCGATCTTCGCGATCGACAGGCTCTTCGAGAACTCCGGCGGCCGCGCCTTGAAGGCCGGCACTCCGATCCAGCGTTTCTGGCGCGACGCCCACGCCGGGCGGGTGCACGCGGCGAACGACGCCGAGCGCGCGTACGTCATGTTCGGAACCGGCGCCTTCGGGCTGCCCGTCGAGAATGCGATGGTCTGATGACCGAAGGCAAGTACGCCACCGTCCAAGGTGGATTGAAGCTGCACTACCATGAAGCGGGTACGGAACATCCGGAGACGGTGATCCTCCTGCACGGTGGCGGCCCCGGCGCGTCGGCGTGGAGCAACTTCGGCCGCAACCTGCCGGTGTTCGGCAAGAACTACCGGACGCTGGCCATCGACCAGCCCGGGTTCGGCCGCTCGGACAAACCGACCGAGCATCCGCAGTACTTCCGGCACAGCGCGGACGCGGTCGTCGGGCTGATGGACGAACTCGGCATCGAGCGCGCGCACTTCGTCGGCAACTCGCTCGGCGGCGGGACGTCCGTACGGCTCGCGCTCAATCATCCGAAACGCGCCGGACGTCTGGTCCTGATGGGGCCGGGTGGGCTGAGCATCAACCTGTTCGCACCCGATCCGACCGAGGGCATCAAGAACCTGGGCCGGTTCAGTGCCCCGCCGGGGCCGAGCCGGGAAAAGCTCGAAGCCTTCCTGCGGGTCATGGTGCACGACCAGTCCTTGATCACCGACGAACTGATCGACGAGCGGTTCGCCGTCGCGAGCGCGCCCGAGTCCCTCGCCGCGATGAAGGCGATGGGCAAGTCGTTCGCCCAGCCCGAAACCTACGAAGAGGGCATGCTCTGGCGTGAGGCGCACCGCCTGCGCCAGCGGGTGTTGCTCATCTGGGGCCGGGAGGACCGGGTCAACCCGCTCGACGGCGCGCTGCTCGCGCTCAAGACGATCCCGCGTGCCCAGCTGCACGTGTTCGGCGGCTGCGGCCACTGGGCGCAGCTGGAGAAGTTCGACGAGTTCAACCGGCTGGCACTCGACTTCCTGGGAGCCTCCTGATGGGTATCCGTTCACTCGCCTACCTCCGCATCGAAGCCACCGACATGGCCGCGTGGCGCGAATACGGGCTGAAGGTCCTCGGCATGGTCGAGGGCTCCGGCACGAACCCCGAAGCGCTCTATCTGCGCATGGACGACTTCCCGGCCCGGCTGGTGGTCTTCCCCGGGGAGCACGACAGGCTCGCCGTGGCGGGCTGGGAGGTCGCCACCGCCGGCGAACTCGACGAGATCCGCGACTCGCTCGACGCGCACTCGGTGCCGTACAAGGAAGGAACGCCGGATCAGCTGGCCGATCGCCGGGTCGACGGCCTGGTGTCCTTCGAGGACCCTTCCGGCAACACGCTCGAAGTCTTTCACGGCGTCGCGCTGCAACATCGGCGCGTGGTGAGCCCGTACGGCCACAGGTTCGTGACCGGCGAGCAAGGGCTCGGGCACGTCGTACTGTCCACCCACGACGACGACGCGTCCCTGCGGTTCTATCGTGACGTGCTCGGGTTCCGGCTGCGGGACTCGATGAAACTGCCGCCCCAGATGGTCGGCAGGCCCGCCGACGGCGCGCCCGCGTGGCTGCGGTTCTTCGGCTGCAACCCGCGTCACCACAGTCTCGCGTTCCTGCCGATGCCGACTCCGAGCGGCATCGTGCATCTCATGGTCGAAGTGGAGAACACCGACGACGTCGGTCTCTGTCTCGACCGGGCCATCCGCCGGAAGGTGCCGATGTCGGCCACCCTCGGGCGGCACGTCAACGATCTGATGCTCTCGTTCTACATGAAGACCCCCGGTGGCTTCGACGTCGAATACGGCTGCGAGGGACGCCAAGTGGACGACGAGAGCTGGATCGCCCGAGAGAGTACGGCGGTTTCGTTGTGGGGACACGACTTTTCAGTCGGCGCCCGCCCGCAGGGTCAGTCGTGAACCCGGTGACGGACGTCGAATCGGAGATCGACGCGGCGCGGTTCCGCTCGGTGCTCGGGCATTTCTGCACCGGTGTCGCCGTGGTGACCGGGCACGACGGCGAGGCGCCGGTGGGCTTCGCGTGCCAGTCGTTCGCGGCCCTCTCCCTGGATCCGCCGCTGGTGCTTTTCTGCCCTGCCAAGACTTCCCGGACGTGGGGGGTGCTCGCCGAGTCCGGCCGGTTCGCCGTCAACGTGCTCGCCGAGCACCAGCAGGACGTCAGCGCGGTGTTCGGCGCCCGGGGCGCGGACAAGTTCGCGTCGGTCGACTGGGCGCCCGCTCCGTCCGGATCTCCTTTGCTGGCAGGGGCTTTGACGTGGATCGACTGCACGCTCGAAGCCGTGCACGAGGCGGGTGACCATTACGTCGTCGTCGGCAGGGTGACCGCGCTCGGGGAGCCGTCCGACGATCGGCCGCTGTTGTTCCACCGCGGCCGGTACACGGTGACCGAACCGGTGACGGACGCGCTCGCCGCGCTGATGCCGTGGCCGCGTCCGGACGATTGGTTATAACCGTATAAACGAAAAAATGTAAAGCTGTCCTTTCCCGGTGCTTCCGCTTAGCGTTTTCGGCGGAAGCTCACCAAGGAATGGGGACAGCAACGTGAATTCTCGCAGACTGGCCGGAATGGGGTTGGCCGCCGCCGTCGTCACGGTCTTGGCAGGCGTGACGCCGGCGCAGGCCGCCGAGGGCGCGATCGTGGGCGCCGGTGCGGAGGGCGCCCTCGCCGACAGCTACATCGTCGTGCTCAAGGACGGATCCACCGCGGACAAGCCTTCGCTGGCGGGCAAGTTCGGCGGCACGATCGGGCGGCAGTACACGCAGGGTCTCAGCGGTTTCTCCGTGGCGCTGGGGGAGCGGCAGGCCAGGCGTCTCGCGGCCGACCCGGCGGTCGCCTTCGTGGAGCAGAACAAGGTGCTGCACGCCGAAGCGACGCAGACGAATCCGCCGTCCTGGGGGCTCGACCGCATCGATCAGCGGAACCTTCCGCTGGACAACAAGTACAATTATTCGACGACCGCTTCGAATGTGAACGTGTACGTTCTCGACACCGGGATCCGCGCCACGCACACCGATTTCGGTGGCCGGGTGAAGCAGGGTTACGATTTCGTGGACAATGACACGAACGCGGACGACGGTTACGGCCACGGCACGCACGTCGCGGCCACCATCGCCGGCGCGAAGTACGGTGTCGCCAAGGGCGCTTCGCTGTACCCGGTGCGCGTCCTCGGCTCCGATGGCAGCGGCACGACCGCGGGCGTGATCTCCGGCGTCAACTGGATCACCCAGAACGCCAAGAAGCCCGCCGTGGCCAACGCCAGCCTCGGTGGCGGCGCGTCGACCGCGCTGGACACCGCGGTGCGGAACTCGATCAAGGCGGGGGTCACCTGGACGGTCGCGGCCGGTAATTCGAACGTGAACGCCGCCAACACGTCGCCCGCCCGGGTCACCGAAGCGCTGACGGTCGCCGCGGCGGATCGCACCGACCGCCGCGCTTCCTTCTCCAACTACGGCTCCGTCGTCGACCTGTTCGCGCCGGGCGTCTCGATCACCTCGGCCTGGAAGGACAACGACACCGCGACCTACACCGGTGACGGCACCTCGTTCGCCGCTCCGCACGTCGCCGGTGCCGCCGCGCTGTACCTGTCTTCGCACACCGGCGCCACCGCGGCGCAGGTGGCCCAGGCGCTGATCAGCGCTTCGACTCCGGGGCTGGTCACCAACCCCGGTAGCGGTAGCCCGAACCGCACGCTCTACGTGGGATAGGTTCCCTCGGTGGTGGCTCGGTCCCGGCGTCGCGCCGGGACCGAGCTTTTCCGTCCGCGTGGCCGAGGCGGTCCGAGGAGCGAGCTCAAAGCCAACGGCGGCAAGGACAACAGCTGTTCGAGCTCGGCGAGCGCCCGGAGGGATTCCGGGCGTTCGGGTCTGCGTCTGCCCGATTGCCAATGGCTCAGCGTCGGCACACTGATGGAGACTCCGCGCAGTTCGAGGCGATGGCGGATCCGGTCCAGCGGCAGCCCGCTGGCCGTGATCGCCGCGCGCAGGGCTCGCGGGAACGGTTCTGCATGCAGGGTGGCGCCGGGGAAGATCTTCGAAGGCGTCATGCACTGAAAGTAAGAAGCCGTATCTGGAGTGTCAACGACGTCCGGCGGCCGTCTCAGCCGGTGAACTCTCCGAAAGTCGGATCGGCTCACCCGCTTCGTGCAGACTGCGCAACGCGAGCCGATACGACTCGACGAGCCCCGTCTCGTGATACGGGACGCCGATCTCCGCGCAGTATCCTTGGACGATGGGCCGGGCGCGGCGAAGATGCGGCGACGGCATGCTCGGGAAGAGATGGTGCTCGATCTGGTAGTTGAGCCCGCCGAGCGCGACGTCGACGATCCGGCCACCGCGGACGTTGCGGGACGTGAGCACCTGCTTGCGCAGGAAGTCGAGTTCGGTGTCGCCGGACAGGATCGGCATGCCCTTGTGGTTGGGCGCGAAGATCGATCCCATGTAGACACCCCACAGTGCTTTGTGGACGATGAAGAACACGAGCGCCTTGCCAGGGGACAGGACGACGAACAACGCGCTGAAGTAGAGCGCGAAATGCGCCAGCAGCAAGGCCGCTTCGAGCCCGCGTCGCCGGAGGCCCGGCTTCGAGACCGCGCGGATGCCGGAGAAGTGCAGGTTCAGGCCTTCGAGGGTGAGCAACGGGAAGAACAGGAACGCCTGATAGCGGCCGATGAACCGCGGAAGCCCCTTGCTGGCCTTCGCCTGCTCCTTCGACCACACGAGGATGTCCGGGTCGACGTCGGGATCGAGGTCCTCGTGGTTCGGGTTCGCGTGGTGGCGGGTGTGCTTGTCCATCCACCAGCCGTAACTCATGCCGACACCGAGATTGCCCGCGATCCGGCCCGCGACCTCGCTCGGGCGGCGGGTCCGGAACACCTGGCGATGCGCGAGATCGTGCGACAGCAGGGCGATCTGGCCGAACATCACCGCCTGGAACACGGCGATCGCCAGCTGCCACCACGAGTCCCCGATCGCGAAGAAGGCGATCCAGCCGGAGACGAAGAGGGTGGCGACCAGGCCGATGCGGAAGACGTAGTAGCCGGGACGGCGGTCGAGGAGGCCCGCTTCGCTGACGCGGCGGGACAGACGGGCGAAATCGCTGCCTGTGCGGAGGTTTGCGGTCACCGTGGTGAGTCTGGTTCGGGGGCGGGGCGGGGTGAATGCGGTGGGCCGGTGGGTTGATGCGGGGGCTGGCCCTACCTTGCCCTCTACCGCGCTTGAGGTTTTACCGTCTCCGTATGAGAAGCGACAAAGGGAGGCATGACATGTCCGACGTCGAACTGGCCGGACAGCCCGCCGCGTATTGGACCGGTGTCGCCTACGAGGCGCTCATCGCGTACACGCGGGCCCGACAGGCCGAAAAGGGCTATACCCAGCCTCAGTTCTGGCTGCTGCGAAACCTGTCGGCGAACGACATCTCGCCCGACGGCCAGGGAATGACCTTGGCCGAACTGGGAGCCGCGATGGTCTCCTACATCCGTCCCGAGGACGATCTGGCCGCGGAGGCCGAAGTGCTCCTGGAGCGTGGCTGGCTGACTCGGGACACCGCGAACCGGCTGTGGCTCACCGAGGAGGGAGAGCAGGCCCGTGTCGATCTCGCGCGCAACGCCCCTGCGATCCGAGCCGTCCTCCATGAAGGCATCGACGATGCGGACTACGTGACAACGGTGAAGGTGCTTCAGCGGCTGATCCGCAATGCGGGTGGAACGGGCGTTTAGCTGGACTGGGCTCAAAGGGTCAGTGCATCACCGACAGTACCTCCCCAAGGGAGCCGACCTATCCGGGTATTCGCAGGACGAGCTTGATGCCATCGCCGACGAACTCAACGACCGGCCGCGGCAGACGTTGGAATGGCTTAATCCGATCGAAGCGTTCGGCAAAGTGTTGCACCGACTAGAGGCCGTGTGCTCACGTTGAAACCACCTGCCCTCGTTCATGGCAATCGAACGCGTGTTCGAGTACGATCATGGACATGACCACCTCTCTTGTTTTTAATCCGAAAGCCGCTCGCCTTCTCGATACCGCCCACGACGAAGAGATTCTGCTTCGGCAGGCGCAGGGTCGTCAGGTGCGGTCCATAGCCGAGTTCGCCGCCGTGGGTGGCTCGCGAAGATCGGTGGCCGAGGAGCTCGCCTTGTGCTTCTCGGTCTCTCGCAATCAAGCCTTTCTGCTGGTCGAAACGTCCTGTGCGCTCGTGGCGCGCCTGCCGAACACGTTGGCGGCGCTGGAGAAGGGTGACATCGATCTGTACAAGGCGTCGAAGGTCAGTCAGCTGACCCGCGAGGTCTCGGACGAGGTCGCCGCGCAGGTGGACGCGTTCATGGCCAAACGGCTCGCCGATCGTGATGCCAGGGCGATCGGTAGATCGGTGAGCGGCGCGGTGCAGAAGTTCGACCGGGAGGGCTACAAGGCGCGGGCGGAAAAGAAACGCGCGCGGCGGCACGTTTCGTTGGAACACGAAGACGAGACCATGTCGACTCTCTCCGGTCTTCTGCCTGCCGAGGTGGCCAGCTCGATTTACGCGTCCATGAACCGCGCCGCGCAGGCGCGCCGGGCGCAAGACAAATCCCGGACCCTGGATCAGCATCGTGCGGACGTGTTCGCCGAACGACTACTGGCCGAGGACGGTCACGGAAAGCCTCGCGCGCACATCCATGTCTACGTGGATCTGCTGACGCTGGCCGGAGCGCGCGACGATCCCGCGACCCTGGCCGGGTACGGGCCCATCCCGGACTGGCTCGTCCGCGAGATCGCCTCCGATCCCGGCTCGACCTGGTCACGGCTGATCACCGACCCCGCCACCGGGCAGATTCTGGAGGCCGGTGCCGAGAAGTACCGGTCTCCGGCGTCGCTGGCTCGGTTGATCAAGGCGCGGGATCGGGAATGCACTCATCCCGGCTGCCACCGACCGGCCGAGTTCTCCGAAATCGACCACATCGTCACCTGGGCTCGCCACGGCCGGACCGACCACCACAACTGTCACGCGGCCTGCAAGATCCACAATCTGCTCAAGGAAGAACCCGGCTGGTCCGCTGCGCCGACCGGCAACGGCGGCATGACAATCACCACCCCCACCGGTCGCACCTACGACGCGACGCCCGAGCCGCTCCACGACCCGCGGCTGGAACCGGAGGACGACACCCCGCCGTTCTGACCGGCACGAACGTCCTCACCGCTGGCAGGATGCGCGCCATCGGGTGGCTTGGAACCCGCGTG
Source organism: Amycolatopsis sp. NPDC089917 (assembly GCF_040684635.1). Lineage (NCBI taxonomy): Bacteria > Bacillati > Actinomycetota > Actinomycetes > Pseudonocardiales > Pseudonocardiaceae > Amycolatopsis > Amycolatopsis sp. NPDC089917. Next base: position 112,753 of record NZ_JBFBGL010000015.1, read on the forward strand.
CCGGCGCGGTCGTGAGGTGTCGTGTTCTGCCGATGCCATGGGTCAGGACATCGTGAACAGGACACCGTTCCCTCCGAAAGCTGTGGCGAGGGCACTGAGGGGATCCGCTCGCCGTGCCCCCCCGCCTCTCGCCAGCACCGTCCGCTTCGGGCGTGGTGAGGGCGGAGACGGTGCTGGCCTGACGCGAACGGTCCTCTGCCCCCCCCGCTAAGACCCCGCAGCAGCCCGCGCCGCGTCGAAAGGAGCCCGATCGAACACGATCCGCAATTCCACGATCTTCCCCTCCCGCACGGTCAGCATCTCCGCCCCGGGAGCGCTCGCCACCGGCAGGGTCGCCGTGTCGTACATCAGCAGCGCCGTCGTCTCGTCCCCGAACGCCGCGAGCAGGGTCGACCCGGTCAGGATCTCGGTGAACGGGCCCATGAACCCGCGAAACGCCTCCGCGCCGGAAAGCGGCCCGCCGGGTGTGTGGCAGGCGATGTCGTCGGCGACGTAGGTCATCGCCTTCTCGAAGTCCTTGCCGGTCCACGCCTGGTGGTAGGCGAGCGCGACGTCCAAAGCCGGACTGGTCATGATGGTTCCTTTCGTCGATCTTCACCCCGTCAGACACCACCCCGGCCGGAAACGGAACGGTGCGCGGTGAAAAAGGTCGTGACAGGATCGGCCCGTGAGCACCAGGACGACGGACGAGCGGAGCTTTCGCGAGCTCACCGACACCTACCGGCACGAGCTGCACCTGCACTGTTACCGCATCCTGGGGTCGCTCACCGACGCCGAGGACGCCGTCCAGGAGACGCTCCTGGCCGCGTGGCGAGGCCTCGACGGCTTCGAGGGCCGCTCGTCGCTCCGCACCTGGCTGTACCGCATCGCCACCAACCGCTGCCTCAACGCACTGCGGGACGCGGGCCGCCGCCGGCCACCGGAGCCGGTGCCGCCGTTCGACCCGCCGGAGCCCAGCCGCCGCGGTGAGATGACCTGGTTGCAGCCGTACCCGGAGGAGCTCCTCGAGCGCGTCGCCGACAGCGAACCCGGCCCCGAAGCGCGCTATACCGCCCGGGAGGCGATCGAACTCGCCTTCGTCACCGGCCTCCAGCTCCTCCCGCCGAGACAGGCCGCCGCGCTCGTCCTGCGGGACGTCCTGTGCTTCCCCGCCGGGGAGGTCGCGGACCTGCTCGGCACCACCGAAACGGCGGTCAAAGGCATCCTCCAGCGTGCCCGCGCCTCGCTCGACAAGCATCGCGACGGCGCCGGGCACCGGCCCTCACCCCAGGAACGCGAGCTGACCAAACGGTTCGCCGACGCCTTCACGGCGGGCGACCTCGACGGCGTCCTAGGCCTGCTCACCGACGACGCCTGGCTCGCCATGCCCCCGGCGCCGCACGAGTACCACGGCCGCGAAGCGATCGCGGGCTTCCTGCGCGTCACCATGGCCGTTCCGGTCCCCGAGGGGTTCACCATGGCGCCGACGCGGGCGAACAACCAGCCCGCGTTCCAGTGCCGCCACGGCGAGACGCCCGCCGGGTTGATGGTCCTCACCCTCGACGGCGACCGGATCCGCGCCGTCACCCGGTTTCTGGAGTAAGCCGCGGCCGCACCCGTCCCAGATGCTCACCAGGCGACCCGAACAGCTGCGCCGCCCCATGCGCCCGCTTGAAATAGCGGTGCGCCGGATGCTCCCAGGTGATGGCGATCCCGCCGTGCAGCTGGATCATCTCGCCCGCCACCGTCGCCAGCGCCTCCGAGCAACGCACCTTCGCCACCGCGGCCAGCCTGCTCGACTCCGGAGCCGCGTAGGCCGCCGAACGCGAGGTTTCCACCAGCACGTGGAGATCCGCCATCCGATGCTTCAGCGCCTGGAAGCCGCCGATCGGCCTGCCGAACTGGTGGCGTTGCTTGGTGTACTCCACCGTCAGCTCGAAAGCGCGCGCCGCCGCACCGGCCTGTTCGGCGGCCAGGACGGCGCAGGCGACGTCACGCAGCGCGCCGAGGTCCACCGGACCGAGCAGCCGCGCGGGGGAACCGTTGAAGGTCACGCGGGCCAGCCGCCGCGTTTCGTCCATCGCCGGAGTCCGAACACGGTGCGCGTCGGTGATCTCGTACAGCGAGCCGTCCGCCACCACCAGGAGGATCTCGGCTTCGTCGCCGTGGAGGACGTAGTGCGCCTCGCCCGTCACGGCGGAGTCGGCGACACGGCAGGCCGGCACGTCCCAACGCCCGTCCGCGTCCGTCCAGGCCACCGCGCCGACGACACCTTCGGCGAGCCGGGGGAGCAGGCGTTCGCAGGCCTCGTCGTTCCCGGTGGCCAGAATCGCGTGCACGGCGAGCACGGCCGAGCCGAGGAACGGGACATCGGCGAGGACCCGGCCCAGTTCCTCGGCGACGACCTGCAGTTCCGCGGTCCCGGCGCCGAGCCCGCCGAACCGTTCGGGAACGGCCAGCGCGGCCACTCCGATCTGCTCGCACAGTTCCGGCCAGGGATCCGCTTCCCGGTCCAGCAGTTTCCGGACGCTGTCCCGCAGCGCGTCCTGCTCGGCCGTGAACGTCATGACAGCACCCGTCCCCGGTGGAACCGCGGCGTGCCCCAGGCGCCGACCAGCGCGCGGACCCTGGTCAGCCGCAGGCCGAGCGCGTGTTCCGCGGTGTAGCCGATCGCGCCGTGCACCTGCAGCCCGGTCCGGGCGGCGAGATGCGCGGCGTCGCCGCACGCCACCTTGGCGGCCGAGACGTCGCGAGGATCCAGGGTGACGGCGGCGCCGAGCAGCAACGGCTCGGCCAGCGCGAGCGCGGTCGCGACGTCAGCGAGCAGATGTTTGACCGCCTGGTACCCGCCGATCTCCCGCCCGTACTGCTTGCGTTGCGCGGCGTACGCGACGGACGTGTCGAGCAGCCACCGGCCCGCGCCGAGGAGATGCGCCGCGGTGGCCAGACAGCCCAGCTCGAACGCGCGGTCCGCGTCGAGCGCGGTGCCGAGGTCGTCTCCCGCCACCGTCGGGAACAGCCGCCGCGAACCGTCTACAGAGGACAAAAGAGCGCCGGGAGTGAACGCGCGCAGCCTGCCGTTCTCGACGGCGAGACGCGCGTCGGCGACATCGGAATCCAAGGCGTACGGCACCTGCGGTGCGAACGCGACCGAAGCCAGCGTCTCACCGGTCGCGACCGAGGTCAGCAGTTCGTCGTCCAGCAGGGACGGCAGGACGGCCACGGTGTCGGTCCACGGACCGGGAACGCAGTGGTAACCGAGCCGTTCGAAGCCGACGGCCAGATCGACCGGGGTCGCCCCGAGCCCGTCGTACTTCTCGGGGACGGCCAGCGCGGTGACCCCGAGTTTCGCCAGCCGTCGCCAGATCTTGAGACCGGGGCCGTGATCGCCCGTCGCCCAGGACCGGTTGGCCGAGCCTGTGTCCAGATCGGACAGCAGATCGTGCAGACTGCGGGAGAACTGCTCCTGCTCACCGGAAAGCGCGAACCTCATCGGGCCCCCTTCGGCAGGCCGAGCAGTCGTTCGGCGACGATGGACCGCTGGATCTGGTCGGTCCCGCCGTAGATCGGGCCCGCCAGGGAGAACAGCCAACCGTCGCTCCAGCGGCCCCGCAGTTCGGCGTCGGGGCCGAGGACGTCGAGCGCGGTCTCGTGCAGCTCGACGTCGAGGTGTGACCAGAACAGCTTGTTGACACTCGATTCCGGTCCGAGCTCGGCGCCGTCCGCGAGCCGGGTGACCGTGCCGAGGGTGTACAGCTGATACGCCCGCGCGCCGATCCACGCGTCGGCGACCCGGTCGGCGGTGTGCGCGGGACGCCCGGCGTCGTTCCAGAGCGAGACCAGCCTGCCGGCCGCGGCGAGGAACCGGCCGGGACTGCGCAAGGACAGTCCGCGCTCGTTGTTCGCCGTGGTCATCGCGACCCGCCAGCCCTCGCCCGGCGCGCCGATCACGTCCTCGTCGGGGACGAAGACGTCGTCGAAGAAGATCTCCGCGAACCCCGGTTCGCCGTCCAGCTGGGGGATCGGCCGGACGGTGACACCCGCGGAGCGCAGATCCACCATCAGATAGGTGAGGCCCTTGTGCCGCACCGACTCCGGATCGCTGCGGAACAGGCCGAACGCCCGATCGGCGAACGTCGCCCGCGAACTCCAGGTCTTCTGGCCGCTGACCCGCCAGCCGCCGTCGCAGCGGGTCGCGGTGCTCCGGAGCGCGGCGATGTCGCTGCCCGCTTCGGGTTCCGACCAGGCCTGCGCCCAGACCTCTTCCGAGCGCGCCATTTTCGGCAGGATCCGGCGCTGCTGGTCCTCCGTGCCATGGGAGAACAGCGTGGGCGCGAGCATGAAGATGCCGTTCTGGTTGACCCGCAGCGGCGCTCCCGCCGCGTAGTACTCCTCCTCGAACAGCACCCATTCCAGGAGGCTCGCGTCCCGCCCGCCGAACTCTCGCGGCCACGAGACGACCGACCAGCGGGCGTCGGTCAACCGGGATTCCCAGTCGCGGTGCTGCGCGAATCCTTCGGCGGTGTCGAACGACTTGAGCGGCTCGGCGGGGACGTTCGCGGCGAGCCAGGAGCGGGCCTCGTCGCGGAAGGCGAGCGTGCGCTCGTCGAGATCGAGATCCATCACGAGGTCCTGTTCGCGTCTCGCATCGAGCGCGCGTCCTGCCCGCCCAGCGAGTCACCGCCGGACAGCTCGGCGTTGTGCGCGTGCGCGAAGTGGTGCAGCCCGAACACGGAGTCCATTCCGGACCGCATCCCCATCAGGTCTTCGGCCTGGTTGACGGCCTTCTTGGCGAGCGCGAGCCCCATCCGCGGCATCACCGCGATCTTCTCCGCCAGCGCCATGGTCTCGGTTTCGAGGTCGGCGCGCGGGACGACGCGGTTCAGCATGCCCCACTCCTTGGCCTGCTGCGCCGTGAAGCGCTCACCGGTGAACAGCACCTCCTTGGCCGCGCGCGGGCCGAGGACCCAGGGGTGCGCGAAGTACTCGACGCCGGGAATCCCCATGCGTACCACGGGATCGGCGAAGAACGCGTCGTCGGAGGCGACGATCATGTCGCACACCCACGCCAGCATCAGCGCGCCCGCGATGCACGCGCCCTGCACACTCGCGATGGTCGGCTTCGGGATCTCGCGCCACCGGCGGCACATGCCGAGGTAGACCTCCGACTCGCGCGCGAACCGCTGGTCACCGCCCTCGGTGCCGACGTGGTCCCACCACAGCACCGCCTTGCGCTCGAAGGAGACGTCCACGTCGCGTTCCGGCGTACCGATGTCGTGCCCGGCGGAGAAATGTTTGCCCGCCCCGGCCAGCACGATCACCTTGACCTCGGGATCGTCGACGGCGCGGCTGAACGCGGCGTCGAGCGCGTAGGTCATCGCCGAGTTCTGCGCGTTCCGGTACTCCGGCCGGTTCATCGTGACGACGGCCACCGGCCCGCGTCGCTCGTACTCGACGGTCATCCGTTCTCCTCCCGCAACACGCGTTTCAGCACCTTCCCCGACAGGTTTCGCGGAAGCTCCGCGACGAAGTCGACAAAGCGAGGAATCTTGTAGTTGGCCAATTCGGCCTTGCACCACGCCAGCACGTCCTCTGTGGACAGTCCGGCTCCCGGTCGCGGCCGGACGAAGGCCTTGCCGACCTCGCCGAGCCGGTCGTCCGGCACGCCGACGACCGCGGACTCCGCGACACCGTCCAGCCTGCTCAGCACCTGCTCGATCTCGGCCGGGTAGACGTTGAACCCGCCGCAGACGTACATGTCCTTGATCCGGTCGACGATCTTCAGGTAGCCGCGCTCGTTCAGCACGCCGACATCGCCGGTGTGCAACCATCCGTCGGCGTCGACGGCCTTCGCGGTGGCCTCCGGATCGTCGAGATAGCCGAGCATCACGTTCGGCCCGCGCAGCAGGACCTCGTCGTGCTCGCCGAGCTTCACCTCGAAGCCCGCCGTCGCGCGGCCGGAGTAGTTCGCCACCAGTTTCGCGTCGTCACCGGGCCGCGACATCGTCGCCACGACGGCTTCGGTGAGCCCGTAGGCGGTGAGCACGGTGTCGAAACTGAGTTCCGTCTGCATGCGCTCGACGAGCGTGACCGGAACCGTGGCGGCCCCGGTCACGGCGAGCCGCAGGCTGGACAGATCGTGGTCCGCGCGTTCGGGCGCGTCCAGCAGCACCTGGTGGATCGTCGGGGCGCCGGGCAGGACCGTGACGCGCTCGGTTTCGATGAGCCGCAAGGTTTCCCGCACGTCGAAGGTGCGCTGCGGCAGGATCGCCGCCCCGCGCAGGATGGCCGCGACGATTCCCGCCTTGTACCCGAAGCTGTGGAAGAACGGGTTGATCACGAGGTAGCGGTCTCGCTCGGTGAGTTCCCCGCAGTCCGCCCAGGCGTCGGCGACGCTCAGCGTCTGCCGGTGACTGCTCATCGCGCCCTTGCTGCGGCCCGTGGTCCCGGAGGTGAACAGGATGTCACTGACGTCGCCGGGCTCCACCCGGCCGGCGAAATCACTGTCGAGACCGTCGAGCGCGGCCCATTCGGTGACGCCTTCCACCGGCTTTTCGCTGCCCTCGACGGGGATCCGCAGCACCGTGCGGGGGCGCGAGGAGCCGAGGTCCGCCAATCGGTTCGTGCCGAGGAAGGTGCCGGTGATCACTAGTGCGGAAACCTGCGCGCGTTCGAGGACGTCGATGGTCTCGCGGGCGGTGAACCGGGTGTTGACCGGGATCAGCGTCGCGCCGGCGTACAGCGCGCCGAGTCCGGCGACGACCCAGTGCCAGGTGTTGGGGGAGCAGATCGCGACTCGCTCGTGGCCTTCGAAGAACCGCGCCGCCTGCCGCACCCGCCGCGCGAGTTCGGCATAGGTGAACCGGACTTCGCCGTCGACGAGTGCTTCTCGTCCGGCGAACCGTTCCGCGGCCTGGTCGAGCGCCGCCGGGATGGTCCCCTTCGACATCGAGCCTCCCTAGCAAGTGCTTGGTAGGGTAGCCTACGCAGCAGGCTCTGGTTTGGCTAGAGGAGGCACGTGTGGCTCAGGACGGTTTCCGTGACCGTGTGCGCACCTGGCTGGCGGACAACCTGCCGCCGGAACTGCGGGGGCTGGGCGGCCCGGGTCGGGAGCACGAGGCCTTCGACGAACGCGTCGAGTGGGAACGGCGGCTCGCCGCGGCGGGCTGGACCTGCGTCGGCTGGCCTGCCGAGCACGGCGGGCAGGGCGCGACGCTGGACCAGCAGGTCGTCTTCCACGAGGAGTACGCGCGAGCGGGCGCACCGGCACGGGTGAGTCATCTGGCCCAGGAACTCTTGGGCCCGACCCTGATCGCCTTCGGCACGCCCGAACAGCGGAAGCGGTTCCTGCCGCCGATCGTGGCCGTCGACGAACTGTGGTGCCAGGGCTATTCCGAACCCGGCGCCGGATCCGATCTCGCCGCCGTGTCGACCACAGCGACCCTCGAAGGTGACGAATGGGTGCTGAACGGCCAGAAGGTGTGGACGTCGCTCGCGCACGTGGCCGACTGGTGCTTCGTCCTCGCCAGGACCGAACCCGGCTCGAAACGCCACAAAGGACTGTCCTATTTGCTCGTCCCGATGCGGCAGCCCGGGGTCGAGGTCCGCCCGATCCGGCAGCTCACCGGGACCTCGGAGTTCAACGAGGTCTTCTTCGACGGCGCCCGCACGGGCAAGAACATGGTCGTCGGCGAACCCGGTGACGGCTGGCGGGTCGCCATGGGCACGCTCGCCTTCGAGCGCGGCGTCGCGACGCTCGGCCAGCAGGTCGGCTTCCGCCGGGAACTCGAAGAACTCACCAGGATCGCGCCGGACGACCCGGTGATCGCCGAGCGGATCGACCGCGCGTGGGTCGGCCTGGAAGTCATGCGGGCGCAGGCGATCCGCACCCTGGGCGACTCTTCACCCGGCGTGGCCGAAGTGTCCAAACTGGTCTGGGCGAACTGGCACCGGGACCTGGGTGAGCTCGCGATGCTCGTCCGCGGCGCGCGGGGCATGCTCGCGGAAGACGGACTCGACCCCTGGCAACGGCTTTTCCTCTTCACCCGGGCCGACACGATCTACGGCGGCTCCAACGAGATCCAGCGCAACGTCATCGCCGAGCGGGTGCTCGGCCTTCCCCGAGAGGTGCGACCGTGATTCCGGTGCCGAAGTACCCCGAGGGGGCGAATCTCCTGCGGGACAAGGTGGTCGTGGTGACGGCGGCGGCCGGCACCGGGATCGGTTCCGCCGTGGCGAAACGCGCGCTTGAAGAGGGCGCCCGGGTCGTGATCAGCGACTGGCACGAGCGACGCCTGGGAGAAAAGGCGGCCGAACTCGGTGACGTCCACGCGATTCCCTGTGACGTCACGCAGGAAGACCAAGTGCAGGAGCTCATCGACGGCGCGGCCGCACACTACGGCCGGATCGACGTGCTCGTCAACAATGCCGGTCTCGGCGGCACCAAGTCCATTGTGGACATGACCGACGAGGAATGGTCGCGGGTCATCGACGTGACCCTCAACGGCACCTTCCGTGCGACGCGGGCGGCGGTGAACCGGTTCATCGCGCAGGGCGACGGCGGGGTGATCGTCAACAACGCGTCCGTGATCGGCTGGCGCGCGCAAGCCGGGCAAGCGCACTACGCCGCCGCGAAGGCGGGCGTCATGGCGCTCACCCGCTGCGCCGCCGTCGACGTCGCCGAACACGGCATCCGGGTCAACGCCGTCGCGCCGAGCCTGGCGATGCATCCCTTCCTGGCCAAGGTGACCAGCGAGGAACTGCTCACCGAACTCACCGCCCGCGAGGTCTCGGGGAGGGCGGCGGAACCCTGGGAAGTGGCGAATGTGATGGTGTTCCTCGCCAGTGAGTACTCGTCGTACCTCACCGGCGAGGTCGTGTCCGTGAGTTCCCAGCATGCGTGAGGTTCCGATGAAAGCCAGCCCAGGGTCCCGCCGCGCCGAACTGCTCGCCCTCGCGGCGAAGCTGTTCGCCGAGCGCGGCTACGTGTCCACCACCGTGCGGGACATCGCGGACGCGGCGGGAATCCTTTCGGGCAGCCTCTACCACCACTTCGACTCGAAGGAGTCGATGGCCGACGAGATCCTCACCGGATTCCTCGACGAACTCTTCGGCGCCTACGCCGAGATCGTCGCGGAAGGCCGAGGCCCGCGGGAAACGCTCGAAGCCGTCGTCGTGGCGTCGTTCGAATCCATTCACCGGCGGCCCGCCGAGGTGGCGATCTACCAGTCCGAGGCGAAGCATCTGATGCAGTTGCCGCGGTTCGACTACCTCAACGACCGCAACACCGAATTCCGCAAACTGTGGAACGCGATCCTCACCGACGGCATCGCGGCGGGCGTGTTCCGCGAGGACCTCGACGTCGAGCTCACCTACCGGTTCATCCGCGACACCGTCTGGGTGGCGGTGCGCTGGTACAACCCCGACGGATCGCTGAGCGCCGACGACGTCGCGCAGCAGTACCTCGGGATCCTGCTGGACGGTATCGCGACGAAGACAAGGAAACGCCGTGGCTGAAGCTTACGTACTGGACGCGGTCCGGACCCCGGCCGGCAAACGCGGGGGAGCGCTCAGCGGCGTCCACTCAGCCGACCTCGGCGCCCACGTCATCCAGGCCGTCGTCGACCGATCGGGGGTCGAGGCCGACCTGGTCGACGACGTCATCCTCGGCTGCTGCGACACGCTCGGACCGCAGTCCGGGAACATCGCGCGGACGGCGTGGCTCGCGGCGGGGTTCGGGCACCACGTGCCGGGCGTGACGATCGACCGGCAATGCGGTTCGAGCCAGCAGGCCGTGCATTTCGCCGCGCAGGCGGTGCTGTCCGGGACGATGGACCTCGTCCTCGCGGGCGGCGTGCAGAACATGAGCGCGATCCCGATCAGCGCGGCGATGCTGGCCGGGCGCGAGTACGGCTTCGAAGACCCGTTCTCCGGCTCGAAGGGCTGGCAGGAGCGGTACGGCAGCGTCGAGGTCTCGCAGTTCCGCAGCGCCGACATGATCGCCGAGCACTGGGACCTGACCCGCGAGGCGATGGAGGAGTTCGCCTACCGCAGCCATCGACGCGCGATCGCGGCCATCGACGAAGGCCGGTTCGCCGCCGAGATCGCGCCGTTCGCCGGTGCCGGCCTGGACGAGGGGCCCAGGCGCGACACCACCCTGGAACGGATGGCCGGGCTGAAGCCGCTGAGCGAAGGTTCGCGCATCACCGCGGCCGTGGCCAGCCAGATCTCGGACGGCGCCAGCGCGACGCTCATCGCGTCGGAGAAGTTCGTCGAGGAGCACGGCCTCACCCCGCGCGCCAGGATCCACCACCTTTCGGTGCGGGCGGCCGATCCGGTGTGGATGCTGACCGGGCCGATCCCGGCGACCGCCCACGCGCTGCGGAAGACCGGGCTGAGCATCGAGGACATCGACCTGTTCGAGGTCAACGAGGCGTTCGCGAGCGTCGTCCTGGCGTGGATCGAGGAGATGGGCGCCGATCCGGATCGCGTCAACGTCAACGGCGGCGGCATCGCGCTCGGCCACCCCATCGGGGCGACCGGGACGAAACTGTTCGCGACCCTGCTGCACGAACTCGAACGGCGCGGCGGGCGCTACGGGTTGCAGACGATGTGCGAAGGCGGCGGGACGGCGAACGTCACGATCATCGAGCGGCTTTGACGCCCCACACGACGAGGGCAGCGGCGCTGAAGGCCGCGCCGAGCAGGCAGACCCCGGTCCAGCCCGCGACCGCGTAGACGGCTGTCGAGCCGATGGCTCCCACGCCGCTGCCGACGGAGTAGAAGATCATGTACCCGCCGATCAGCCTGCTGCCGGCGTCCGGCCGGAGCGGGTAGATCAACGTCTGGCTCGTGACGTGCACGGCCTGGACGGCCAGGTCGAGCAGGATGGCGCCCGCCGCCAAGGCCCACAGTGACACGCGCGTGAAACCCAGGGGCACCCACGAGATGAGGAGCAGTCCGAGCGCGAGCCCGGTCGTCCACTGCGCGCGGCCGCGGTCCGCGAGCCGTCCGGCGGGTGCCGCCGCCAGCGCGCCCGCCGCCCCCGCCAGCCCGAACGCGCCGATGGCGGTGTGCGACAGGCCGTCCTCGCTGAGCGGCAGGGCGACGGAACTCCACAGGGTCCCGAACGCGGCGAAGATCAGCAGCGCGAGCGTCCCGCGCGTCCGGAAGACCGGTTCCTCGGCGAAAAGCGACAGCGTGGAACGCAGCAACCGCCGGTAGGTCAGGCCGCTTCCGGCGGGCGCCGAGGCGGGCAGCACGCGGTACAGCACGATCGCGATCAGCACCGTGACGGCGGCGGACACCACGTACACCGCGCGCCAGCCGGCGAGGTCGGCCAGCGTCCCGGAAACCGTGCGCGCGAGCAGGATCCCGAGGACGACCCCGGTCGTCACGAGCCCGACCACGCGTCCGCGTCCGGCCGGATCCGCCAGTGAGGCGGCGAACGCGACCAGGAGCTGGGTCACCACCGCGAGCACACCGATCGACGCCATCCCGGCGAACAGCACCAGGCCGTTCGCGGCGGTCGCGGCCACCAGTTCGGCGACCGCGAGCAGCGTCAGCAGCCCGGCGACGAGACGCCGTCGTTCGAGCAGGTCGCCGAGCGGGACCAGCAGGAACAGGCCCAGGCCGTAACCGAGCTGTGTGAGCGTGACGATGCCGCCCACGGTCGACGCGGCGATCCCGAGGTCGGCGCCCATCGTGACGAGCAGGGGCTGGGCGAAGTAGATCGTGGCGACGGCCGTCCCGGCGGCCACGGCGAACAACAGGACGACTCCGAGACGCACGGTCCCTCCAAGTGGTTTCAACTTGATACCACCCGGACGGTAGAGCACTCCGGTTGTAAGATGCAACCATGGTGAAGCGGACGACGTTCGACGAAGCTCCGTGCCCGGTGGCGCGCTCGCTCGACACGATCGGCGACTGGTGGTCACTCCTGATCGTGCGCGACGCCTTCGACGGCGTCCGCCGCTTCGGTGAGTTCCAGCGCGGCCTGGGCGTCGCGAAGAACATCCTGTCCGCCCGGTTGCGGGCGCTCGTCGGGCACGGGGTGCTCGACGTGGTCCCGGCTTCGGACGGGAGCACCTACAGCGAGTACGTCCTGACGGCGAAGGGACGCGACCTGTTCCCGGTGATCGTCGCGCTGCGGCAATGGGGCGAGGCGCATTTCTTCGCCGAGGGGGAGGCGCGTTCGGAACTGGTGGACCGTGACGGCGGACTTCCGTTGCGGGCGCTGGAAGTCCGCGCCTCCGACGGGCGTCCGGTCGGTCCGGACGACACTGTGGTCGTGAAGGCGCAGGCGTAGTGCGCGAGCGATGCTGCGACCCCGCACTCGCGTGCTCAAAGACGGAACTCGCGTGTTTGGAGCCGTGACTCGCGTGTTTGGAGACGGAACTCGCGAGTTACGGCTCCAAACACGCGAGTTCCGTCCCTGATCACGCGAGTCACGTCTCTGGGCACGTGAGTCACGAGTTCATGGATCGGGGCCCTCCCGGGTGAGTCAAGCCTGGAAGGGCCCCGACCGGATGCGGGGAGCGGGAAAGGGCGGTTCCGACGGAGCCCGAATCACCGTCGGTCTCGGATCCTCCCGGTCTCCCCAGGGGGTGGCGGTGGGTGCGGAGGCCCAGCTACCCACCGCCACCTGAGGGGACCGCGGCCGCCGCGCGCGGCCCCGGTCCGGTCGCGAACCCGGGTCACCCGGCGGGAACGCGAGCCCAGGGCATCTCCTCCTGCGCGGGTACGGCCGCGGTCGGGGTGTCGGACAGGAAGTCCCGCTCGAACGGGGCGAGGACGTCCTCCCCGATCGGCGTCGACTCCCCGAGACCGGCGGCGAACGACGGCTCCGCCGCGGGAGCGGGAGCGGGGAACACCGGCCCGGGCACCGGCAGCCGCCGGTCGAGTTCGGCGGTCCAGTGGATCATCGCCTTCGGCCGGTCCCAGCCCGCCGCGCCGATCAGCCTGCCCTCGCGGACGAAACCGGTGACACCGTCGGAAAGTTCGATCGTGTCCTTGCCCAGCGACGGCATCCCGACCGTCTGCAGGCGCGCGTCGTACAGGGACGACCAGGCGCGGGGGAGCGGTGTGTACGGCCGCGCGTTGCCCCGGCCCAGCATCAGGCTTTCCGCCGCCGCGCGCCCGGATTCGACACCGTTCATCCAGTGCTCGACCCGGCGCGGGGTCTCGTCGATCCGCAGGTTCGGCCACTTCGCGACGTCGCCGGCGACGACGACGTCCTCCGCTCCTTCGGCGAACAGCGTCGCTTCGCACAGGACGCCGTCGTCGATGGTCAGCTCCGAGCCGCGCAGCCAGTCCACGGCGGGCACACTGCCGATCGAGAGCACCACGCAGCTGGCCACCAGGAACTGGTTGTTGGTCAGGTGCAGCCCGACCGTCTCCTTGGTGCTGATCCAGTTCCGCACCTCGGTGTTCATCGCCAGCTTGGCCCGATGGTGCTGGTGTTCCTTCGTGAGCGCCGACGCGATCCGCTCCCCGAAGCGGTGCAAAGGCGCCTTCGCGTGGCCGATGAGCGTGACGTCGCGGCCCATGTGCCGCATGGACGCGGCGAACTCGTTCCCGATCAGGCCGCTGCCGATCACCACGACGGATTTGTTGCTGTTCCCCAAGGCCCGCCGGACGGCCAGCGAATCCTCCACGGTGCGCAGCACACGGACCCTCGGGTCGTGGCGCGGCGAGCCGGGGAGATGCCGCGGGTGGACGCCGGTCGCGATGATCAAACCGTCGTACCACAGGGATTCCCCACCGGGCAGGTGCACGGTGCGTTCCTTGCTGTCGAGCCAGGTCGCCCGGGTGCCGAGCCGCCAGTGGACGTCCAGGTCGAGGTACGGCTCCAGGCTCGCCGCCACCGGTTTCACCCCGCCGGTGATGAGTTCCTTCGACACCATCGGCCGGTGGTACGGCTTCCGCGGCTCGTCGCCGACCAGCACGATCTCACCGTCGAACCCGAGTTCCCGCAGGCGTTCCGCGGACCGGAGCCCGGCGACGCCCGCACCGACGATGACGATCCGGTCTCCGTCACTCATCGTCGTACGCTCCTTCTCCCTTGACTCTGATGGCCTGTTTCGGGCAGAGCCTGGCCGCGGAAATGGCCTGGTCCAGGCCGTCCCGGTCGACCATCCGGCGGATGCGGAGCTTGCCGTCCGGCCCGATCTTGAACGTCGCGGGCGCCTCCATCTCGCAGAAGCCGAAGATCTCGCACCGCTCGTTGTCGACGCTGACCCGAGTGCCGCGCCGTACGCTTCCGAAGATCATTTTCTTTTCTCCCAGTCGTTTCGTGCGGCGCTCAGACCAGTTCTTCGACCAGGCCCAGCCGTTCCAGGTACCGGGTGGGCGTGAACCTCAGCGCGGTCAGCAGCAGCGCGGGGACCAGCAGCGTGATCCCGCCGAACCACAGGAGACCGAGGTGCCCGTTGGCGATGGCCCCGAAGAAGGAATGCAGTGCCGTGATCGCGACCGCCGGATAGGCGAGCCGGTGGATCCACAGAAAGCGCCGGTAGGAACTGAACCGGCTGATCCCGCCGGTCAGCGCGATGGCGATCATGACCTCGAGCCCGATGACGCCGAGTTCGTGCCGCGCGAGCGTGCCCGGCAGGAGCGGGACCGTGATCTGCGCCCACGTGAACCCGTCGGGCAGGAACAGGAACGACATCGCGTGCACGACACCGAACGACAGCGCCAGGATGCCGAGCACCATATGCGAGTTGCGCAGGGCCTTCCGCCCGGTCAGCGACTTGATCCAGCCGGTCGCGGTGAGCACGCCCCAGCACAGGGTCAGGCACATGAAGCCGTAGGAGATCCGGGCCGAGGTCTGCGCCATGCCTTTGATGCCGGGGTCCGTGTTCGATTTCTGGGTCAGGACGATCACCACCTCGGACCACTGGTCATACATTGATCTCTCCTGGGGCACTGGGAACCGGCTCCGGTTCGGCGGCGGCCGCGCGTTTGCGGGTCCGGGTGTTCTTGGCTCGCAGGGTCCGGACGGCGAAGAACAGTCCGCCGCCGAGCGCGACCGCGAGCAGCAGGCCGAGGGCGAGGTCGCCGAAACCGACGTCCGTCGCGGCGTTGGCGTTGTTCGACTGCGGCACCGGCGCTTCCGGCATCAGCGAATGGTCGACGACGCCGGTGCTCTCCAGCAGGGTCATGTGCCGCAGCACCGCCTGGTTGGCCGTGGTGGCGTAGTCGCGCACGACGTCGTTGCGGGTGCCGGCCCGGACCTGGGCGATGATGGGGAACAGGATGCCGTGCGCGTACCGGAGCCGGTTGGCGAAGATCCGGTCGAACTCGGTGTCGTCGCGGGCGGCCTTCATCTCGCCGAGCCAGGCGGACTGCTGATCCGACGGCTCGGTCGGCAGCGTGATGCCGAACCGGTCGGCGATGGCGTGCGTCGCGGTGTCGAGCCTGCCGTGGTCGATCATCAGTGTCCGGCCGACTTCGCGGACGCGTTCGCTCTTGCCGCGTTCCTGCGCCCACATCCCGGCGGGCATTTCCCACAACCCGGCCAGTTTGACGTTGACGATCAGGTTCCTGTCCGCCGCGGACAGTTGCTGGGCACGCGCGTCGCCGACGGGGCCGAGCAGGGTCACCGCGGCCGCGATCAGCAGGGCGATCAGGGGACGGAAGAATCGGGGGTGATCAGATGCCGAGGTCATCGGCCTGCCAGGTGTCCGCGGTGAGCAGCACTTTCGTGCCGTCCGGTTTGACCGGGAACCACGCGTCGTCGACTCCCTGCCCGCCGGTGTTGCCGGGCATCGCGTCGTCGGCGTTGCGATAGAGCGGCCAGCCCGCGAGCGTGACCTGCTCGGTGCCGTCGTCCCTGGTCACGGTGCCGACCAGTGCGCGATCGATCCCCGTCACCACGAGATCGCCGCCCGCCTTGGCGGGAATCCAGGTGCGCGAACAGGTTTCGGCGCAGTTCGACTTGGGCGGATCGACCGTGTCCTTGTCGTAGCGGTAAAGCGTGAATCCGTTGGTGTCGGTGACGATCGGTCCGAGGTCGAACAGGATCGCCGCCGTGACACCAGGAGCCGGTACGGCCGCCGGGTCGGGCATGCCCGGGATCTGTGCCGCGCCGGCGGCGGGGGCGGCGCCCGGGGTGCCGTTCGGTCCCGCGGTACCGGTGGTGCAGGCCGAGGTCAGCGCGATCGCGGACAGGGTCAGGGTCAGGGGTATGACCGAGCGTGACACGGGGTTCACGGAAATCCTCCTGTCGGGGCCAGAGGAGTGTGTGCAGGCAGGTTTAAGTACACTGTGGACAGTCATGATCCACAGTGGATTCGGCGCCGCGGGGGACAACGCCGGGTCGGGGTCTTCGGTAGGGGATACGGTCACGAGTCGGGAACGGTTCAAAAAACTTTCCCGCGCGGAGAATCCGGTACCGAACGGTTTTGGTACTGGACTTATCGCCCCTGATCGCACAAAGATGTGCCGCGTGGGACGCCACTCTCGGATACTGCAGCCAATTGTCGATCATGAACCCGTGTCGAACGGGCATGACGACCTCATCAGGGCGTTGTACCAGGAGTTCGGGTCGAGCCTGATGGCGTTCGTGCTGAAGCTGACCGGTCACGATCGCCAGTGGGCCGAGGACGTGGTCCAGGAGACGCTCATCAAGGCGTGGCGCAACGCCGGCAAGCTCGACCGGCAGCCGGAGATGCTGCGCGCCTGGCTGTTCACCGTGGCCAGGCGCATCGTCATCGACGGCTGGCGGAGCCGCAGCGCCCGCCCTCAAGAGGTGGAGGAACTGGAGTCGGATTCGATCGGAGTGCCGGACGAATCGGAGAAGACGCTCGCGGCCATGATCGTCTACGAGGCCCTGCGCAATCTTTCCCCGGAACAACGCGAGGCCGTGCAGCAGACCTACCTGCGTGACCGGACCGTGAACGAGGTCGCGGCGACGCTCGGGGTTCCGCCCGGTACGGTGAAATCGCGGATCCACCACGCTGTGCGCGCGCTGCGCAGGGCGCTGCAGGAGCGGGGGTGAGCGAGGTGTCCGGAGCGCCGCACACGGATATCGCCGCCTACGTGCTCGGCGTCCTCGGCGAGGAGGATCACGTCAGGTTCGAGGCGCATCTGCTGGAATGTCCCGAATGTCAGGTCGAACTGGTGGAGATGTACCACCTGCCCGACATCCTGGACATGGTCAAGAAGAGCTGGCCGGATCCGCCCGTGAAAGGGCCGGGGCCGCGCGTGCTGCGGATGCTGCTCGCGGACGCCGCCAAGGCGAACCGCCGCCGCCGGATCATCCGGCTCGCGACGGCCGCCGCCGTCTTCGTGCTCGTCGTCGGCGGACCGCTCGCCGTCTTCGCGCTCACGAATCGTGAACCGGTCATCACACAGGCCGCGCCCTCGATCATCACCTCGGTGGTGCAGCCCCCGCCGTCGACGAGGGAAGCGGGACCGGACGGCGGCGCCGCCCCGTTCGGCTGGTCCGAGGCGGGCAACGCGGTCGCCGCCGAGGTCACGGTCCAGGACAAGGAGTGGGGCAGCGCCGTCGAGCTCGAATTGCGCGGCCTCGTCGGGCCGATGACCTGTCAGCTCTTCGCCTACTCTCACGCCGGGGACGCCTACGTCGTCAACAACTGGAGCGTGCCTGCGAAGGGCTACGGGGTTCCCGGTTCCCCGGATCCGCTCGTCATCACCGGTTCGACGGCGTTGCGGAAAGCCGACGTCGAACGTTTCGAGGTCCACAAACAGGACGGAACCGTGCTGGCCGTCGTGCGCCGGTGACCGTTTTCGATCTTTTTTTGAACCGGTTCCCGGCGGGAACCGTATTCACCAGTAACCGGATCGAAATCCGGTGAATGTGTAACTCATCCCGAGCCGGAGTTCTCGACGCGCCCGGAAACGAATGAGGTGCAAATCCATGGCACGAAATCAAGGGCACCACCGGGTCTCCTGTCGCGAATGACGCGCTGAGGGGCCACTTCCCACGTCCTCGGCTCACCCCGACGGCCGAGGCGGTTCAACGCCAAGTGTGCACCGGGCGAACAGAAAGGAAGATACTCCGGCCCGGCGGGTCCCCCCTACACCTCACCCACCCGCCGGGCCGGCCCACCCGAAATCGATCGGCACAACTGAAGAGACGCTCCGCAAGCGTTCACTCTAGCCCTGCCGGCGGCCTCCCCGACGAGGTCCGCCGGCAGGGTTCTTTTCGGTAGGTTGGCGGCATGGGTGAGCAGAAGGACCGCATGCTGAGCGGCGAGCTGTACCGGGACAACGACCCCGAACTGGTCGCGGACCGCAGGCGGGCACAGGCCCTTGTGGACCGTTTCAACGGAACGGGCGCCGAGGAGACCGGTGAGCGGGACACGATCCTGCGTGAGCTGCTGGGAAAACTCGGTGAAGGTTCCTGGATCATGCCGCGGTTCCAGTGCGACTACGGCTATCTGATCGAGATCGGCGCCAACAGCTTCCTCAACTACGACGCGATCCTCCTCGACTGCGCGCCGATCAAGATCGGCTCCGACTGCTCGATCGGCCCGCGCTGTCAGCTGCTGACCGCGTTGCATCCCATGGAGGACCACGAACTGCGGCGGCAGCGCTGGGAATCGGCCGCGCCGATCACCATCGGGAACAACGTCTGGTTCGGCGGCGGTGTCATCGTCTGCGCCGGGGTGACCATCGGGGACGACACCGTGGTGGGCGCGGGCAGCGTCGTCACGCGGGACCTGCCGTCGAAGGTGTTCGCCGCGGGCAACCCGGCCCGCGTCATCCGGGAGCTGTAGAGGCTCACCGGTCCACCGGCGTGATCCGGGTGCGCCTGCTGTGCTCGAAGACCATGGAGGTGCGCACGTCGGCCACCTCCGGGCGCTCGGTCAGCTTGTCGATCACGAAGGCGTAGAGGGCGTCGTTGTCGGGGACCGCGACGTGCAGGATGAAGTCCTCGGTCCCGGTGGTCACGTAGAGCCCGACGAGGTCCGGCAGCGCGTTGACCCAGTTCCGGAAGCCTTCGATGTTCCGCCGCGAGGGCGGGCGCACCCGCACCGCGATGAGCGCCTGCACTCCGCGGCCGATCGAGGGCAGGTCGACGTCCAGCAGCGCGCCGCGGATCACGCCGCGTTCCCGCAGGGCGCGGGTGCGATCCAGCGCCGTGGTCGGCGAAACCCCCACGGCGGCGGCCACCTCGCGGTTGGTCTTCCGTGCATCCGACTGCAATTGCGCCAGGATCGCCTTATCAAGTTCGTCCAGTCGCGCCATCTCGGACCTTCCGCCGTATTAAGTACGAACGCGGTGGACTGTACCCGTATGTCTCCTTAGCTTGACCTTGTTCATCCGTTGAAGTGAGCAGGAGACCAGCTGAATGTCCGAGCACGGTACGGCCATCGGGTTCGCCCCCGACGAGATCGACTTCACCGCGTCCACGCGATCCGCCCGGCTGAAATGGGTCATCGTGGTCAACAGCGAGCTGCCGCCCGGCCGCGCGGTCAACGCGGCCGTCTGCACCGCCGTCGCCACCGCGAAGGCCGTGTCCGGTCTCCTCGGTGACGAAGCGGTCGACGCCGACGGCGAGCGCTACACGGGTCTCCCGTGGACGGGCTGCTCGATTCTGTCGGCCGATACCGAGAAGCTGCGCGCCGTCCGCGCCAAGGCCGCCGCCTCGCCGGACTGCCACGTCGCCGACATGCCCGCCGTCGCCCAGCAGATCCGGGTCTACGACGACTTCCTCGCGACGATGAAGGAGATCCCGACCGAGGAGATGGGCTACTGCGCGATCGGCGTCGTCGGACCGCGCAACCGGATCGACAAGCTGGTCGGGAAGCTGCCCCTGATGGCGTGAGGTTCAGCCGTCGAGCAGGTCCCGCAGCGCTTCGGTGAACTGTGCGGGATTGCGCTGCGGAGCCAGATGCGCCCCGGGCATCTCCGTGAACGGCAAGCCCAGCTCCAGCGCGAGGACCTTCGCGGGCTGGTAGTGGTAGTGCCCGCGGCTGCCGACACCCGCGACGGGGAAGATCTCGGTCCTGGACCTCCGCAGCGCCCGCAGATCCGGCAGGTAGTCGAGGATCTCGGCCAGCTCGCGGCCGAACAGCCGCTTCCAGTCCTCCTCGTTCGGCAGCCGGATCGCGCGGAGTTCGGGCAGCGCGGCGCCGGCGATGCCGTCGGTGAAGCGTTTGAACGCCCCCATCAGGTCACCCGCCTGCGCGAGCCGCACCTGCGCGTTGGCCTCGTCGAGCCATCCGAGCGCGTCCGGGAGCAGCTGGACGGCGGGTGGTTCGTGCGCGACCAGGACGCTCGCCGCGTCGGGGTAGCGGGCGACGAGGTCGAGGCCGATCAGGGCGCCCGCGCTGGTCCCGAACACGCTCGCGGGCCCGCCGCCGACGTGCTGGAGGACGGCGTGGGCGTCGTCGGCCTGCTTCGGCACGCTGACCGGTCCGGTACTGGTGTCGGTGCTGCGGAAGTGGCCGCGCCGGTCGTAGGTGACGACGGTGTGGTCGTCGGCGAGCAGCTTCGTCATCGCCCGGAAGGTGTCCGCCGAGCCCAGCCCACCGGCGATCAGGAGCAGAAGCGGCCCTTCGCCGGTACTGCGGACGTACAGCTCACCGTCCTCGACCGGACAACGACTCTCCGAGATCATGGCCGAAGTCAAGCACAGCGCGCTCGGTCCTTCACTCGGAGCCCAGCCGCCGCAGGGCCTCGGCGGCGTCGGCCACGATCGTCTCGATCAGCTCGCCGACCGCGGGCAGGTCGTCGAGCAGGCCGACGACCTGCCCGGACGCCAGCACACCGGCGCTCCGATCGCCCTCGACCAGCCCGGCGCGCAGCAACATCGGCGTGTTGGCGGCCATCAGCACCTGCGACCACGTCCGGTCGCCGCCGCGTTTCATCCGCAGCCCTTCGGTGGCCAGCGAACGCCACGAGAGCCCGCTCAGCTTCCGGAACCTCGCGGCGTTGCGGACGGACCTGGCGAGCCCGCTCACCGGCCCGGCGGATTCGAGCGCGTCGACCAGTTCCGTCCGCAGGACGCGGTGCGGCATCCCGTCCACCTTGCGGGTGACGACGGTGCCGTTGAGGTCGCGGGCGAGGTACGCCTGCTTGATCTCGTCGGGGACGGTGCTTTCCTTCGTCAGGAGGAACCGGGTGCCCATGGCGACCCCGGCCGCCCCGTAGGCCAGCGCGGCGGCCAGCCCCCGGCCGTCGAAGAAGCCGCCCGCCGCGACCACCGGGATGTCGACGGCGTCCAGTACGGACGGCAGCAGCAGCGTCGTCGCGACCCCGCCGGTGTGCCCGCCGCCCTCGCCGCCCTGCACGATGACGGCGTCGGCGCCCCAGCCCGCGACCTTCTCCGCGTGCCTGGCCGCGCCGACCGAGGGCACGACGAGGACGCCGTTGTCCTTCAGCCGCGCGATCATGTCCTTCTTCGGCGCGAGCGCGAAGGAAGCGACCCTGACTTCCTCGGTGATGAGCAGTTCGACCCGGCGCCCGGCGTCTTCCGCGTCCGCCCGGAGGTTGACCCCGAACGGCCGCGAGGTGCGGCTCTTGACCTCCTTGATCGCCGCCGCCAGCTCGTCGTACGTCATCGTCGCGGACGCGAGGATGCCGAGGCCGCCCGCTTCCGCCGTCGCGGACACCAGCCGCGGCCCGGCGACCCAGCCCATGCCGGTCTGCACGACCGGATGCCGGATGCCCGCCAGTGCGGTCAGCGCGGTCTTCACGACGGGACCTCCTTGTCCCGTGACGACTTCGGATCCAGACTGGTCCGGATCAGGAGCAGTTCGGACTCGGTCGGCAGCCGGGTTTCCGTGACGCCGTCGGTGATCAACGGGAACGACGTCGCCTCGACGACCTCGTCCACGGAAACCCCCGGGTGCACGGAAAGCAGCCTCGGCGCGTGGTCTTCGCCGCCGAAGTCCAGGACGCCGAGGTTGGTGACGACGCGGTGGACGTCGTGATGCCGCAAGCCCGCCTCGCGCGCCCTGGCGTACCCGACGCCGGACACGATGTCGACCCGATCGACGAAGACCCGCTTGCTGTGCCGCGGGACCCAGTAGCTCGTGCGGTGGTTGGCCGTGTTGCCCGGTCCGCCGCGCACCCCGAGAAGTTGTTTCTTGGGGCGGGAATGCTCGCCGATCGCCGAGATGTTCTGGTTGCCTTCGCCGTCGATCTGGTTGGCGCCCATCACGACGTGGCGTTTTCCGCGCGGTACCACGGTGTCGAGGACCTTGCGGAACGGCTGCCAGCCTTCGACGACGGCGTCGGGCGTCATCAGGTACGCCTCGCCGTCGGACAGCAGGATGTCCGGTTCGAACGTCAGCCTGGCGAGCCGGGCGCCCAGCGACGGGACGAAACCCATGGGACTCACCACGATCTCGCCGTCACCGCGGAACAACTCGGCGCAGGCGACGACCGCCACTTCGGCACGACTGATGTCACTCATGCGGACTCCCCGAATTCGGCGACGGCCTTCTGGTACCGCGCTTCGTCCCCGGACAGGAACCGGTCGACGAAGTCCGGCCACGCGTCCAGATCCTTGGCGGCCTGGGCGTAGTGACGCTGGAAGCGTTCGTCGCGCCCGTAGTCCGGGACGGCGGTGGTGAAATGCGCGCCGTTCGGTGTTTCGGCGACCCCGGTGACCAGCATCCGGCTCAGCAGCAGGCTCTGCGCCGGTCCCGCCTCGGCGAGCTCGGCCGTCTCCACGATCTTTTCCGTGGACACGTAACACTTTTCGGCCGCGAGCGCGAACAGCTCGTCGAAGTACGGATCCGGACCGAGGTACTGCGCGTTGCCCCGGGCGTCGGCGCGGTTGAGATGGACGAAAGCCGCGTCGAGGTTGAGCGCGGGCACCGCCAGCAGTTCCTCCGCGTCGTCGTACGGCGACCGGACGACGCGCAACGACGGGTTCAGGTCCATGACCCCGGAGCCGAGTCCCGCGCGCGTCGGCAGGAACGGAAGTCGTTGCGCGGCAGCGGAAAGGCCGGTCCCGAAAACGCCTTCGTCGTACTCGGTGACGGTGATCGCCCCGGATTCCCGCGCCCGCGAGAACCACGGGTCGTAGGGGATCGTGTCCAGGGTGACGAAGCCGAAGACGAGGTGCTTGATCTTGCCCGCCGACGCCAGCAGCCCGACGTCCGGACCGCCGTAGGAGACCACGGTGAGATCCTTGACCGGCGAACGCAGGATCGCGCGCACCAGCGCCATGGGCTTGCGCCGGGAGCCCCAGCCGCCGATCCCGATCGTCATGCCGTCTTCGAGTTCGCCGACGATCTCGTCCGGCGTCATCCGCTTGTCGGCCATCACTTCCCCTTACCGTCCAAGAACTCCTGGCGCGCGCCGTCCGAGACGCCCGCCAGGTTGAGTTCGAAGGTGAATCCCTGCTCGAAGCGGTAGCTGCGGTGCACGGGCTGGACGTCGATGCCGTTGATGGCCTGTTTCGCGGCGCGGATCACGCGGGTGTCCTTCGCCGCGATCCGCCGGGCGACGCCGAGCGCGGTCTCGTCGAGTTCGTCCCGCGAGACCACGGCGTAGACCGAACCGTGGTGGTGCAGCTGCGCCGCGGTGATCGTCGAAGCCGTGTAGTACAGCGCCCGCATCAGATGCTGGGGGACCAGCCGCGCGAGGTGGGTCGCCGCGCCCAGCGCGCCGCGATCGACCTCGGGGAGCCCGAAGGTGGCGTCCTCGCTGGCGACCACGACGTCCGCGTTGCCGACCAGGCCGACCCCGCCGCCGAGGCAGAAGCCTTGCACCGCGGCGATGACCGGGACCGCGCAGTCGTACACGGCGGAGAACGCCGCCGCGCAACCCTCGTTCGCGCCGATCAGCGCGCCGTAGCCGGGATCCCGCTGGATCTCCTTGATGTCGACGCCGGCGTTGAACCCGCGGCCCGCCGCGCGCAGCACCACGACATGGGTCGCGGGATCCCGCCCGGCGTCCGTGACGGCGGAAGCGAGGGCGAACCAGCCCTTCACGCTCAGCGCGTTCACCGGGGGCGCGTCGACCGTGACCACGGCGATGCCGGGCTCCGGTGAGTGGGTGGAAACGGTCATCTTGCACCCTTCTCGCTACCAAACCTAGCACTTGCTTGGTACGTTAGCAGGACGTCTCGTCCGGGTACAGCGACCGTGAAGGAGGACCGGCATGGCACTCGAACTCCGGCTCGACGGCGCCGTGGTGCTGGTGACCGGTGGGGTACGCGGCGTCGGCGCCGGTGTCACCAGGACTTTCCTGCGTGCCGGCGCCGAAGTCGTCACCTGTGCCCGCACCGAACCCGAGCGGCCGGTGCGCGCCGGGGACAAGGCGTCGGCGTTCATCTCGTGCGACGTCAGGGACCCGAAGGAGGTCGACGCGCTCATCGACGAGATCGTCCGGCGCCACGGCAGGCTCGACGTCGTGGTCAACAACGCGGGCGGTGCGCCGTACGCCGAGGTGGCGAACGCGTCGCCGAGGTTCCACGAGAAGATCGTCGCGCTGAACCTGCTGGCGCCGCTGACCGTCGCCCGCGCCGCGAACGCGGTCATGCAGCGCCAGGACGGCGGTGGCGTGATCGTGAACATCAGCAGTGTCAGCGCGACGAGACCTTCGCCGGGGACGGCGTCCTACGGCGCGGCGAAAGCGGGCCTGGACAACCTGACCGCGACGCTCGCCGTCGAGTGGGCGCCGAAGGTGCGGGTCAACGCGCTCGACGTCGGCATGGTGCGGACCGAACACTCGCATCTGCACTACGGCGACGAAGCGGGAGTCGCGGCCGTGGGCGCGACCGTCCCGTTGGGAAGGCTGGCCGAGCCGGACGAGATCGGTTCCTGCGCGGTGTTCCTGGCGTCTCCGCTGGCTTCCTACGTCAGCGGTGCCTGCCTGACCGTGCACGGCGGGGGAGAGCTGCCCGCTTTCCTCGCCGCCTCCAATTCCCAGGCAACAGAACGAAAGGAGCCGGTGTGAGCGGGATCGCCGACGGCCGGATCGTGGTGGTGACCGGAGCCGGACGAGGCATCGGACGGGCGCACGCGCTCGCGTTCGCCGCCGAGGGCGCGCGGGTGGTGGTGAACGACCTCGGCGCGGGCATCGACGGCAGCGGCGGATCGGCGGGCCCGGCCCAGGACGTCGTCGACGAGATCGAGGCGCTCGGCGGCAAGGCGGTGGCGAACACCGACGACATCGCGTCCTGGGACGGCGCCGCCGCGCTGGTGCGGACCGCCGTCGAAACCTTCGGCGGGCTGGACGTCCTGGTCAACAACGCGGGATTCCTGCGCGACCGGATGCTGGTCAACCTCGGCGAGGACGAATGGGACGCCGTCATCCGCGTCCACCTGAAAGGGCACTTCGCGCCGACGCGGCACGCCGCCGAGTACTGGCGTACGGAGGCCAAAGCGGGCCGGACACGGGCCGCGCGGGTGATCAACACCAGCTCCGGCGCCGGTCTGCTCGGCAGTGTCGGGCAGGGGAACTACTCGGCCGCGAAGTCCGGGATCCTCGGGCTCACGCTGGTCGCCGCGACCGAGCTCGCGCGCTACGGCGTCACCGTGAACGCGATCGCCCCGGCCGCTCGCACCCGGATGACCGAAGAGGCGTTCGCCGACGACATGGCCACCCCGGAGGACGGTTTCGACGCCATGGCACCGGAAAACGTGTCACCGCTGGTGGTGTGGCTCGGCAGCGAGGAGTCGTCCGGGGTGACCGGCCGGGTGTTCGAGGTCGACGGCGGACGCGTCTCGATCGCGCAGGGCTGGCGGCACGGAACGGTGCGGGACAAGGGATCGCGGTGGTCGCCCGCCGAACTCGGGCCGGTGGTGGCGGAGTTGCTGGCGGAGGCTCCCGCGCCTGAAAGTGTTTACGGAGCTTAGGTTTTCGCTACCGGGTCTTGAGTGGCAAGGCTGGTTCTACTGAGGGGCAGGGCAAAGGTGTCCTTTCGGATGCCAAGTCCGTGAAGGCCTCCTTGAGGGACTCTGGGTCCCTCAAGGAGGCCTTCACGGACCGGTGCTCGGCGGCGATGAGCGAGGTGAAGGGG